>NZ_KV789877.1:0-635 GCF_001807705.1 Klebsiella sp. HMSC25G12
GACGCCGCCCTGCGGGGCGGCGATAAGGAGACTGAAAATGAAAACGTTACTGACTCTGGATGTTCTCAAAACCATGTCCGCTGACGAGCTGGAAGACTACCGTGCAGCCGGTGAAGATTTTCGCCGGGAGCTGAGCCACGCTGTCATGCGCGATCTGACCTCACCGTCCGGCTGGTCCGTGAATGCCGAGTACCGGTGCGAATTTGGGGGCTTTTTCCCGGTGCAGGTCCGCTTTTCTCCGGCCCATTGCCATTTTGATGTCGCTGTCTGCAGTCCCGGAGAGTTGAGTGACCGCTGGATGATCGTCTTTGTGACACGTGGTGGCCAGCCGTTCTCTGTTGTTCGCAGCATGGAAGAATTTAACCCGGAGTTGATCTCCCACACGCTGGCATTGATAGCGTGTCTCGATACTGACGGATATTCCTGCGCCAGTATCATCAGAACGCTGGAACAGGAGGGCGCACAATGATCCATTCGTCCCGTTCCCTTGTCACCCTGCAGCCTGCCAGGCAGGCTGCGCTGCAGGCCATCATGACCGTGGAGAATGCCCGCCAGCGCGGTGCTCGTCTGTCTGCAGCGCCACACGTGCGTACCTTTCTGCGCCTGCTGACCGGGAACAGCCGCATGAACACGAC
>NZ_KV789878.1:0-1147 GCF_001807705.1 Klebsiella sp. HMSC25G12
ACCGGGAACAGCCGCATGAACACGACCGTGGCGCAGCGCATTCCCGGCCTGAACTGGGACCCGAAGCATCGTCTGAGCAGTCTTAAGCAGGTGGAAGAGGCGCTCGATGCACTGATTGCCAGTCACGGGGAGTGCTGTCCGCTGCCGCTGCCGGTTGATGTTCAGGCCGAACTGTTCCCCGAGGTGCAGCACAGCCGGACTGAGCGCCGGAAACAGCGCAGCAGCCTCGCCTTTACCCGTAAGATGCGTCGGGAAGAACGCGCATTGGCGCATCACTGGCGGTTACGGCAGAACCTGCTGGGACAGGCCGTCACGGAGCTGAATTTTCAGTCACCGGAAACCGTCTGCACCTGGTACACCCGGTGGAGCGACGAGTTTGACGCGCGTGAGCTTGCACCTGCCTTCTGGCACTGGCGATCGCGATATGCTTCGCTGGCCTCTCTGGACTGGCTGCGGGATGCCGGGGAGCCGCTGTGTGGTGTCATCCATGAAATCAGCTTCATTGTGAGAGAGACGCCGGAGTCTGTGCGTCAGGCAGAACGCTGGCAGGTCCCGAACAAGCTGACACACCGGAGCCACGGATGAAGTGGCGCTATTCCCTGCGCTGGAAACTGCCGCACAGGCCCTGCCCGGGTCCACTGGAGCTGGTTTCCGTTGTCGTGGAGGCAGGGCAGGCGACACCTGAAGAAGTGATGTCTTGCTGGGTGGCGGGCGCTGGATATGCGGTATGCGTGGATTTTCTCGACGAGAGGCAGATTAAACGATGGAGCGACGAGCGGAAAGCCGCCGCCCGCCACCGGAATCTGGTGCGCCGCATCAACAGGATTGCGCCCTTGTTTGCCGACGAGCTGATCGAGCGGGAGCTTGAGAGCAGACCCGGATATTTTCGCGGCAAATCAGAACGATGATGGCGCGATACCTGGTCAGTCTGGCAGCGGGTAAGGTATACTGGCAGTGGCGCTTGAGGCTTTTTGCCTCATGACGTAAAGGTGGTTTGTTACCGTGTTGTGCGGCAGAAAGCAGAAAGCCCCGAGTAATTTTTTCAAATTAACCCGAGGCCCACTGAATGTCTAGTCAACACCAGTATGGCCTCTTACCGTGCAATTTGCAAGGAGGTGTATGGGTCCACCACATATTGCAATTTTTA
>NZ_KV789879.1:0-507 GCF_001807705.1 Klebsiella sp. HMSC25G12
CATCAGCGACATCAGGGTCTGTCCGTCGAGGGCAAAAAAGGTGGTGAAATCGTTCTTCCAGCCCTCCGGCAGCATGGCT
Organism: Klebsiella sp. HMSC25G12; assembly: GCF_001807705.1. Classification (NCBI taxonomy): domain Bacteria; kingdom Pseudomonadati; phylum Pseudomonadota; class Gammaproteobacteria; order Enterobacterales; family Enterobacteriaceae; genus Klebsiella; species Klebsiella sp. HMSC25G12. The sequence goes on from NZ_KV789879.1 coordinate 80, forward strand.
TCCAGACGGGCTTTCTCCTGCATCAGCGACTGCCATGCCTGACCGTTTTCTCCGGTCGGGGCTTCACTGGTCAGACTGCTGTGGTGAACCCCGAGATTCATCACGAACGGGTGCCGGGTGGTGATACAGTAGTGGAACACGCAACTGCACAGCCGCCAGACCATCAAGGCCACGGCTTTCTGTGGCTGCCGCACCAGTTCCGCCTGCACCGCCAGCGTTCTCTCGGACGACATTTTTTTCAGAAGCGGTACGCTGATACCCTCTGCCACATCCGGGGTGCTGCTGGCGACCACATGGATGGAAGCCTGAGAGACGGTACTTTCCTGCGCGTCAGCGACCGCCGCCTGCACCTTCTTCTGCACACCGCGCTGGATGCAAAGCTCGCCGTCACTCAGACTGACCACCACGCCACAGGCCGCTTTCTGCTC
>NZ_KV789880.1:0-32208 GCF_001807705.1 Klebsiella sp. HMSC25G12
TACCCGAAATCTGATTTATTCAACAAAGCCCTGCTGAGCTGACCGGGTTTCTGTTTGTTTTATCAGCTTGCTTATACCTGGTTAATTCTGCTTTTGTGCTTTTTAATTCTGCAGTGTTTTCCTGGAGTTGTTTTTCAAGCAAAGCCAGTCTCTCTTCCACTGTTAAACTCTGTCCATAAGCATTGCTGAACATGGCAGAGATAAGGCAAAATAGAATAGTCTTGTTCATATTTTAAATATTCTCATGTAGATTACAGGGGTAAAGCGTATATTAAAATAAAATCATACCTCACCTTCCCAGGGTAGAAATATATATAGTAAGCAAGCCTATTTAGCCTGATCATTTCATAGCTATTTGACTCCAGCGAAATGGATCGATGCTTAACATTAATATTGAATTATGAAATGAAAAATTGTTTTCAAAAAAATTATTTGCTTGTTGTCACTCCTTTAACTGTGCCGATTCGCAACGTGAACGGAGACTTCTCTTGTCTTATCTCGTCACAACAGTTCTGTTTTTACAAATGAACCCAAATGACTGCCCTGCCCGATAAAAGTAAGCTTGACGCTATTTGGATTATCCGGAGCAGCATTTTTCTTCATTTAAGCTAAGCTGTCGTCGGGTAGAACCATGTTCAATATGTTCAAAATTGCTTGCCCCGCTGTTCAATTTACGTATTTTCTGCGCTGTTTTTTTGGAATCCATTTGCCACCCCAGAAGCAAAAAAAAAGACCTGAGATGAGCAATGAATAGGTCTAAATTCATCGCTCATCTCAGGTCTTGCCTGTTTTACCAGTTACACGCCTGTCGTTCTGCCCGTGTATTTAAATATTTTGTAGGAGGGTTTTACAATAGCTTACTTTGAATTTTTTTTAAAATGTGACATGTCTTACAAATTTCAACCGTTGCCGGATGCAAATTAAACGACGTTTCTCAACAGCAAAAGCGGGATAAACTCTACCCACACCGGGTTTCTGTCCCTGTAATATGCCCATGGCATCGCTGTGTAACACCTGAAGAGTGTCAGGATATTTCTGGCACTCTTCAGAGAGAACACCTGAACTGGCCGGGCTTATGTGTTAGCGTTTTCCTGCTGCCGGGGAGTTTTCGCCGTTGCGGCTTTTGACTTACTGCTGGAGTAAATGAAGAACAGCGCGATACCCAGGCAGATAATGGCGCCGATTCGGCTCATCGAGAATGGAATCGACGCATTGCCCAGCCAGCCGAAGTTATCGATCAGCATGCTCATGGTTAACTGGCCAAAAATGACAGCGACCGTAGCCACTGCCGCGCCAATACGCTGGACGGCCAGTACCATAATAACGATATACGGTACGCCAAACATTGCGCCCAGCAGCTGCCATTTAGGCACGTCCATCAACGTCAGGGTGTGTTTGGGTTCGAAGAAGAAGATCAGCAGCCCCGTCACCAGGGCGCCGATAGAAAATGTCAGGAACGCGCTTTTGAATACGCCGACCTTGCTGCCCAGCTGGCCATTGATAGCCGCCTGGATACTCAGCATGGCGCCACCGGCGACGGCGAGCAGAATCATGATAATAGTCATAATGTTACTTTACCCCTGTGCAACCATAGCCAGCGCTGCAATGATGAAAATCAGCGCAATGATACGCTTACTGTCAATTTTCCGGCGCGACGTACCGAGCAGACCGAAGTGATCAATAATCAGGCTCTTGAACACCTGGCCTGCCAAGATGCCGATCATAGTCATGGCGATGCCGATTGCCGGCGTTACCACGGTCAGGATGATGACGTAAATCGGCCCAAGCACGCCGCCAAGTAGCTGCCACGCTGGTTGCGCAAAGAATGACGGGCTGTTACGCGGGCTGAAAAAAAGCATCAGCAGGAAGGTCAGCGCCGCGCCCACGCCAAATATGCTGAAGGTAGCCCAGAGGTCACCGACCTCCCCACCCAGTGGCCCGAGCAATCCTGCCTCTATGGACAGTCCCATGCCTCCGGCAATGACGATAAAAATCAATATTAGTTGCATAGCAATCAGTCTCCCAAAGTCCAGGCGGAGAAGATTACGACTTAACATGGATGAGAAAAATGCCATAATGAGATAAACACCTATGCAGGATATGCATTAATGAATGGCCTTGGGAACATCAGTATTCGCGCCCTGCTGATTTTTATAGACGTTTATGAAACGCAGAATTTCTCTGTGGTGGCCCGGCGGGAAGGGATATCGGCCTCTCAGGTATCACGCGTCATCCATCAGATGGAGGATGTGCTCGGGCAGCAGCTTTTTTACCGCAATACCCGGGCTATAATCCCGACGGAAAGCGGCCATCTTTTTATCCGCTATGCGCGAGCGATGACTGGCAGCATGGAAGAGGCGCGGCGGGAACTCAATGAGAGAACGCTTGAGCCTTCCGGAATGGTCCGCATAAACGCACCGGTGTTCTTTGGACAGCGCCATGTCGCACCCGCGTTACCCGGCCTGACGGAGCGATATCCGAAGCTTAGTATTGAGCTTACGCTAACTGATGATTACATCGATCCGCACCGGGAGCCGGCTGACGTGATTTTCCGGATTGGCGTGCTGACGGATTCCGCCTTTCATGCGCGCGTGTTTGGCCAGCAGTTCTATCATCTTGCCGCGTCACCGGATTACATCCGCCGGCACGGCATGCTGGGATCACCCGAAGAGCTCGCGCGGCATAAATGCCTGGTCTATCGTGGTTCGTCAGGACCAAACCAATGGCTGCTGCGCAGGCACGGAGAGGAATGGGTGCACTATCCCGTCTCGCCCCTGATGTCATCGAATAATGCGGAAACCCTGCTGATTGCCGCACTCGGGGGGATGGGGATTGTGCTATTTCCTGACTGGCTGATTGGAGACCGGCTGAAGAGCGGCGAGCTGGTCGGACTACTGCCGGAACTGGATACATCCATAAAAACGGAGCCACAGCACATCGCGGCAATCTATCCGAATGCCCGCCACCCTCCGCTGAACGTTCGGGCGATTATCGATTACTACCTGGACGCGTTCGGTTCACCGCTTTACTGGCAGTCTGAATAAGACAGGCGACTTTATGGCTCGTCTCGAAGTTAACTTCCGTTTCTGGCGCAGAGCAAACGCGTTAAATGCGCTTAAGGTCTGTTTTGAGCGAAGAACGGACCACACTATCTAAAGAAAGATATCGCTGATAATGTTGGGACCGCTCATGTTAAAAAAGGTATGCCATTTCTTTTCATTGACGATAACGAAGGGATTTTCATGGTTGAGGTTGAGGAAATAAAAAAGAAGTATCCCGGCGCAGATGCCTGGCAAATGGGTGACAGCCCGGAGCTGGCCAACCAGCTTGCGGAACTGATCAAAATAGGCAGAAAAACAGCTTCTTGCGGATCTTTTGCCTCTTACCAGCATGAAAAATCTGCTCCGAGGATAGGGAGTTATCACATTATTCTTGATGGCCAGAATGTTCCAGTTTGCGTGATCAGACTGATTTCGATGCAGCTGGTTCGTTTTTGTGATGTCACAGAAGCGTTCGCCCGCAAAGAAGGTGAAGGCGATTTAAGCCTTGAATACTGGAAGAAAGAGCATCAGAGATTTTTCAGCTCTGAAGGTCATTTTTCTGAAGATATGGAGTTGATCGCAGAAGAATTTGAAGTGGTTGAAGTGCTGTGAGACAAGGTCAACGGGTTGACGTTTTATCACTGACCACTGATAACACTGTTCGCTTCTGGCGCGGAGCGGACAAGCTGTCGAGCTAAAGGTCCGCATTGAGCAAGGAGCGGACGTGCCAGCTATAATTGGTAATAAAATGAGAGTAGAACTATTCTGATTTGTTTAAAAAAACATTTTTACATCCAAGGGCAAAATATTTTTATGCTATCTTACATGCTTTCTCAATATGCCAGGCTACCTGTGCCTGAAGTTACTCTACGTTCATGGTTAAAACAATGGTTGTCAGAGCAGGAATCGAGGTGTACGGACAGAAGTTTCTCGGCGCGATTTCCCTGGAGAGAAACTGGATTATGTCAGGAATATTTTTTACAACGAAAACTCAAAATTGATGGAAAGCAATTTCTTACTGGCCCCCGTTATCAGGGCGGAAATATTAACAAACCTTTTATTGATATTGTAGGTATGGATTCTGACCTAAATCATACTGCATTAGAACTCATTAGTAAGGAATGGTCACAACTCAGAGCTCAGTATGTCCGCATTCTTGTGCCAGGCCAGTCCTTCCCGCAGGGTATTCCCGACCAGTATATATATGCCACGTCTTTTTCTGAACCCCCTGAATTCAATGATAAATCTCTTACTTTGCAAGTGGCGACATACGAAGATTTTGACTGGTGTTGTCAGGCTCTGGGCGATGCCTATAAGCATACATGGCAGACAGTTCGTGAACTGTCTGCAAGTAATTTGGTAGCAGTTGATGACGAAGAGTTGTGTGACCATATTTCTGAGAGAGAAGTATATATTATCTATGAAAACGATGTTCGCGCCGGGTTGCTAATATGCCAGAAAGGAAACCTCGCTTTTCTGAGAGGATATCGTATTACTGACAAAGTAATACTTCCTGCTTTTCGTGGTCGATCATTGTCGGCCCGAGCGCAACGCCTGCTGTACCGATTATTAAATCATTCCGATTCGGAACTATCTTTGTATATGGGCACAATTATTCCGGAGAATATCCCCTCGATGAAAACTGCAGAAAGAGCGGGACGAACTTGCATCCTAAGTTATCAATTTCTACCCATCTGCAGAACCCACGATTAACATCAACGCTAATTTATCTTCAGCATACTTCCGCTTTTGGCACACAGGGGATGTCCAGGGCCCGGGAGTACTCACCTGGACGCATTAATGGGCAGGATGTGATTGTTGCGCAGGCTATCATATGGCCTGAGGTACAGCAGAATCAGGCTTCGTAGCAATGAGTCGGCTCACAGCGTCCGGAATCCACCCGGTGCCGTAAATCACCGTAAGGTCTGTCATAAGGTAATTTCATCACGTATCGCGACACCTTTTTTCTTCACGCAGGCCTTCTCTTTCACGGTTTGTCAGAACTGTGGACCGCAGTAATCTCCACTTCGTGCTTTAATCAATGAGAGTGTATCGGGTGCAAATTAAACTACCTTTCTCAACAGCAAAGGCGGGATACCCCTACCCTCGCAGGGTTTCTGCGTCTGGTAATATGCCCATGACAGTCTCAAAGACCGCTTTGAGGGTTTCCCGGTTTAAGGCACAAAATCGCGTGGCGTTGACCCCAGAATGCAGCGAAAAGCAGCGGTAAATGCCGCCGGGCATGAGAAACCAAGCTGGTAAGCGACCTGTTTGATTGGAACGCCGTTCGCGAGAAGATCCAACGAAGCGCAAATTCTGGCTCTCTGCTTCCATGTTCTAAAACTAAAGCCTGTATCCTTCATAAACAATCGGGAAAAGGTCCGTTCCGACATGGCCGACATAAAAGCCAGCTCGCTCAGCGATGCCTCCCAGCGCTGATTGACCAGTAGCGATCTGGCCGCGCTAAATAATCGCTCATCATTCGGCATGGGAAGCGCCATCGTTAAAGGTGGAGCCTCGCTGAGAATTTCCAGAAGCAACAAAGCTATCTTCCGTTGACTCGGTCTGGCGTAGTCCTCACTGAACAGCCCAGCGATAAGCTCTTTGACTAACGGCGTAGCCGTGATCACATGTACCTGCTGACTCTTCGTAAAGCTCGTACATTCTGCGATAAGGCTACTGCTGAAATAGATCGCCCTGAGATCGGTTTGTGAAAGCAGATGGTAACTATGGATATGCAAAGGCGGTAGCCATAATGCCCGCTGAGGAGGGATCACCCAACGGTCACTCTCTGTTTGCACCAGCATAACCCCTCTGGTGGCGAAGAGTAGCTGCCCCTCAACATGATGATGGGGAGGATCTACCTCGCCGCGTTGATAGCTTATCGCAGTACTGGACCAGCCTGTGGCCTCATCATGTCTTGGCGCTTTATCTATACTACCTGGCATTTCAGATTTAGCCCCTGCCATTATCATATCGAAACTGGAACCACCCGGAGTAGAGCCATAGGCAATGGGTGCGTGACTTATCATTCTGATCATCAAAGATATGACAGGAGCTTAACCTCATGCGTGTACACTTTATCGTACATGAAAGTTTTGAAGCGCCGGGCGCCTATGAAACCTGGGCAATAAACCAGGGCCATGATGTAACTTACTCACACGTCTATGCAGGCGATCGGCTACCTGATGACGCCGTAGGCATCGATTTTCTTATCGTTATGGGCGGTCCGCAAGATCCGGACACGACGCTTGAAGCGTGCCCGCACTTTAATGCTAAAGCGGAACAGGCGCTGATTGCTTCCGCGGTTAAAACCGGTAAGGCGGTGATCGGTATCTGCCTGGGTTCACAGCTAATCGGTGAAGCGCTGGGCGCGCCCTTCTCTCATAGCCCGGAAAAAGAGATTGGTAAATTCCCGATCACATTGACCGAAGACGGCGGGAAGGATGAGATGTTCTCTCACTTTGGGAAAACACTGGAAGTGGGTCACTGGCATAACGATATGCCAGGTTTGACGCCGGGGGCTAAAATTATTGCTTACAGCGAAGGCTGTCCGCGGCAGATTGTTGCCTATTCAGACCGCGTCTTTGGTTTCCAGTGCCACATGGAGCTCACATTGGACGTTGTAGAACGGCTGATCGCTCATTCTGAGAAAGACCTGAGCCGTGCAGCAGAATATCGTTTCGTTGACACGCCTGAAGCGCTCCGGGCGCACGATTACAGTGAAATGAATCAAGTACTTTTTGGCTTTTTGGATAAGCTGGAAGTACGTTACAAAGCAGCGCAAGCATAATGTCATGCTCGGTGAGCTTGCCATCGGGTCCGCTCCTGGCACAGAGCGGACAAGCTACCTGAGTTGAAGGTCTGCTATGAGCGAAGAGCGGACAGTGGCTTTACCCTTTCGGTAAAACTTAACTGGAAGGTTTCGATACGACACCAGACCCGCTAAACAACATGCGGATACCGAGGCCTATCATGACAACGCCTGTAAATCGTTCCTGCCATTTGATAAAGCCTGGGTGTTTACTTAGCCAGTTTCCAAATGTCCCTGATGCCATCGCGACTGACCCCAGGGAAATAATTCCTGCCACCTTCTGGATACTACCCAGAACAAGCAATTGCAGCCAGACAGGACCCGCGGCAGGATCGACAAACTGAGGAAGAAAAGCGAACATGAACAGCAGGGATTTTGGGTTGGTCAGGCTGTTCAGGGCGCCTTCCTTAACGGCACTCCAGTCAGAAATTTTGGCAGTTTTTCGCAGCCGCGTATCTGTGCCTGAAGTCGCAATCATTTTTATGCCCAGCCACATCAGATAAGCCGCACCAGCCCACCGTAACAGATCTAGCGCGACTGGGCAGGCATGAACAACGGTTACCAGCCCCAGGACCAGAAATGAAACTTGCACAAAACCCGCTACAAATACATTGCCCAGTACCGTAAGCAGTGCGATACGTCTTCCCTGACCGACGCCTCTGGCAATAGTCAACATCATGTCTGGCCCCGGAGAGATCTCCAGAAGCGTTAGCGCGAGGAGGAAAGTTATAAACGTTTCGATAGAAGGCATCGTGGTGGAGTCCGGAAAAATATTTCCGCTACGTTACCTCAGTCCGATTCGAGCCGAAAGCGGAATGTACTGCAGCGTCAGCTTTTGGCACAGAGCGGACATTCCCCTTTGCCGACGTGAAAACCGCTATTGTCTGACCTCATTCTGATCAGCCAGATGTTCTGTCCCGCCGCCCTGCCGGCGGCCTCTATCTCAGTAAAACCTGAATCAGCTGCACGACGATATACACTCCCGCTACCACCTGTATGATCCGAAACCCCCATCTCAGATAGCGCCATTGATGGCGTTCGCTGGCATCAGCGGCTTCAATGGCGGGATCATAACGTTTTCTTTTCCTGGTTCTGAATGTATCGAATCCCCACAGGATGAGAAGAAAGATGATGATGATTTTTTCAACGATAAGATGGTTCACAAAGAGAGACTCCGGTCTTCTCACGGTTACAGGCAGAATAGATAAACCGCCTGGATGTAGCCACCACTAAATGTAGGGGTACCTGAAGACGCAAGCCAGGCATTCCCGGATTGTCTGTCTTATGACTACGTTAGCGCATAGCAACGCCATAAAAGCGACATTCATTTCCGACACATGCTGCCGGAGTCCCCTTCCCCGACGCATCAGGCTGGGTGATAAAACGATGGCGGCTGCCCGGTCACGCGGCGGAACATGGTGGCGAAAGAGGACGCATTATCGTATCCAAGAGATAATGCCACTTCGTTCACCGGTTTTCCTGCTATCAACCATGCCAGGGCGCTCACCACGCAGGCTCGCTGACGCCAGGCGGAAAATGACAGGCCCAACTGCTTCAGGAAATGCCGGCGAAAGGTGCTCTGGCTCATAAACAGCGCCCTGGCCCAGCGTGCCGCAGGATCATGGATAGAGGGGTTAAGCAAAAAAGCCTGACAAAGCGCCAGCAGCGCCGGATGCTGCGGCAACGGAATGTCAAATTCGCGGACCGGCATGGCGGCCAGTTCCAGCAACATCAACTGTATCAGCGTGCGATCGCGTGGGCTGTCGTACAACGGTGGTAAATCCACAGCCTCAAGCAGTAGCTGGCGCAACAGCGGCGAGACGCTGATCACTTCGCAACGACGGTGTTTAATGAAAGCGGCCACATAATCTGGCTCAATATATAAGCTACGCGTGGTCACCCCCACAAATCTGACGGCGTGCACGGTTTCAGGAGGGATCCAGACAGCATGTTGCGGAGGAACCACCCATTCTCCGTCCTGAGTGGTGACATACATCAGTCCGGTCGCGCCATACAGCAGCTGTGCGCGACGATGCTGGTGCGGTGGCAGTATATACCCTTGCGCATAGTCATTGCCTAACGCCACCACTTCGCGATCGAGCCGATCGACCTCGTCAATTTTTACGTTGCGCACACCTGCCCCCCTCTGACCGATTTACAAAGGTAATTGAGCGCTACGCAAATGGGAAGCCGTACGCGACCGGTATAAGCTGCTCGCTCATTTTCAGGTCAGGGATATTTTCTTGAATGATATCGTTATTATTGCGCTGGCTGGCTTTACGACCGGCATTACCACCGTGCTGTTCGGCTTCGGGGGCGGCTTTGTGGTGGTGCCCTTTGTCTATCAACTGATGCTTCGGCAGCCGGAACTTACGGGAAACGCCATGCATGTCGCGGTGGCTACCTCAACGGCGGTGATGATATTTAACGCCGGCTGGGTCAGCTATCGAAACTGGCGGGCGGGCAAGCTTGCCGCGCAGACGCTGTTTCCGTTGTTATGGTTTATTGCCATTGGGGCGGTGGTCGGCTCCTGTCTGGCGGGGATATTGAGCGAGAAGATCGTTCGCGCGCTGTTTATTCTCTATATGCTGGCAACCATCAGCGATTGTTTGTTGCGCAAAGGTTTCTTCAGGGGCAGCGCTCGGCGTCGGCTGTCCCTGCCAGTGGTCACTGGCGGCGGTATGGTTATCGGTATGATTGCCGCATTGCTGGGCGTGGGTGGCAGCGTCATGACGGTGCCCCTGCTACGGCGACACGGGTATGAGATGCAGGAGTGCGTTAGCGCATCCAACCCGCTTTCTTTGCCCGTGGCGCTATGCGGGGCTGTGACCTATGCCGTCATTGGCTGGCACAGCATTCCGCTGAGCGGATTTCTTGGGTTTATCAGCCTGAAAATTTTAGGCCTGCTCGTCCTGACCGGCTGGGCCGGGATAGTGTTTAGCCGCCGGGCAATCCCTGCGGTATCTGATGTATGGTATGCACGCATCTATGTGCTGCTGCTGTGCCTGGTACTCCTCGCCATGCTCTTTCAATAATCAAAATACATCCTGGTGAACCGGTTCAACAGACGCGACCGGGCGGTACCCTCTCCCTGTGGAGAGGGCCAGATGAGTGGCAGCAAGCTACCCGCGATACGGATGGGTTTCGCGCCAGTGGTCGGCAATTTGCTGCCGGGTGCAGACCCACACCTTGTCGTGCTGCTGGATATAGTCAAGGAAACGCTGCAGCGCGCGGAAACGGCCCGGACGCCCAAGCAGTCGGCAGTGCATCCCCACGGACATCATCTTCGGCGCGGTTTCACCCTCGGCGTACAGCACGTCAAAGCTGTCTTTCAGATAGGTATAAAACTGCTCCGCGGTGTTGAACCCCTGGGCGGTGGCGAAGCGCATGTCGTTGGCGTCGAGGGTATAAGGCACGATCAGGTGTGGCCGCTGGCTGCCGTCGCTGCAGGCCACTTCGCTCCAGAAAGGTAAATCATCGCCGTAATAATCGCTGTCGTAGTCAAAGCCGCCGTGCTCCACCACCAGCTGGCGGGTGTTAGGGCTGTCGCGGCCGGTATACCAGCCGGTGGGCGGTTTGCCGAACAGGTCGGTCAACACCTGCACCGCTTTTTGCAGATGCGCGCGCTCCTCGGCAATATCCATGTGCTGATAGTGGATCCAGCGCCAGCCGTGGCTGACCACATCGTAATCCGCGGCCTTGATCGCCGCCACAATCTCCGGGTGCCGCGCCAGCGCCATCGCCACGCCGAAGACCGTCAGCGGCAGCCCGCGCTGGCTGAACTCACGATGGATGCGCCAGAACCCAGCCCGGCTGCCGTACTCATAGAGTGAGTCCATCGACATATGGCGTGCCGGGTAGCTGGCGGCGCCGATAATATCGGACAGGAACTGTTCCGAACCCGCATCGCCATGCAGGACGTGATTCTCCGCGCCTTCCTCATAGTTGAGGACGAACTGCACCGCGATCCGCGCCCCGCCCGGCCAGCGCGCGTGCGGTGGCTCCCCTGCATAGCCTCGCAGATCGCGAGGATAGTGTTCCTGGTTCTCTCCCATCTCCTGCCCCTTTTAAAATGGATTTAACGACTGAAACTGTCCGCTTAACGCTTTTTTCTCCGGGAACGCTAAGTCCCCGTGCTTGCTGGTCGCCAGGCCCAGCGCGACCAGTGACTCCACCATCTTCACCGCCGCGCTGACGCCATCGATCACCGGCACCCGCAGCTCGCGAGTCAGCTCCTGCGCCAGGGTCGCCATCCCGCCGCAGCCAAGGACAATCGCCCCGCTACCATCCTCTTTCAGCGCGCGAATGCAGCGCTCACGCACTTTCTCCTGCGCCAGGCCGCTGCCGTCTTCCAGCGCCAGCACCGGCAAATCAATGGCGTGCAGCGCCGCGCAATGTTGATGAAATCCGTACTGGTGCAGCAAATGACGGGCGATGATCAGCGTGCGCGGCAGCGTTGTGACAATGGAGAAACGGGTGGCAACCATCGTCGCCATATGCATCGCGGCTTCCGCAATGCCGATCACCGGCCCCTGGGCCAGCTCCCGCGCCGCCAGCAGCCCCGGGTCGCCGAAGCAGGCGATCACATGCCCATCCACTCCCTGCTCGCGTCCGGCCTTGATCTGCTCCAGCACGCCGACCGCGGCGATAGCTTCGTCAAAGTGGCCCTCAATTGACGGCACCCCGGCGCGGGGACAGACCGCAAGGATCTCGGTACCCGGCGCAGCGACCGCACGCGCGGCGGCGCCTATCGTTTCAGTCATCGCCAGGCTGGTATTAGGGTTGATCACTTGTATACATATGGCAGACATCACGGCTCCTTGTGGCCGGCGAACAGCCGGGAAAAATCAGGCAGGCTGACGCCATCGCGCTCGAAGCACAGGCTGGCGACAATATGATCAAAATGGTGCATCAGCGCCTCGCTGAGCGGCTGCAGGGCTTTATCCCGTAGCAAACCCACCAGCTGCTGGTGATCGTCGCAACGGCAGCCCTGTCGCCAGGGAGAGCCCCAGGCGGCAATCACTAAAGAGGAGCGCTGGCTGAGGCGGGTCACCATCTCGGTGAGCACCGGGTTGCCGGAGATAGCCTGCAGCTGAATATGAAAGTCAGCGGAGTGGCGGATCGCCGCCGGGCCGTCATGTGCCTCATGGGCCTGCTGTTCACGCTGAATAATGTTCTCCAGCGCCGCCAGATGCGGCGGCTGGCAGCGCGCGATCACATCCGGCAGATTAGCGACCTCAAGCAGCGCCCGGGTACGAAAGATCGCCTGGGACTCTTCCACGCTCGGGCTGGTGACGTGTGCACCACGTTTGGGCGTTAACGTGACCAGTTGCACAGCGGCGAGTCGTTGCAGCACCTTTCTGATGCCGGTGCGACTCACGGCGAACACCTCCGCCAGCGCCTCTTCCGGCAGTTTGCTGCCCGGAGGCAACTGATGTTCGACGATGGCCGTCATCAGCGCCTGGTAAATGCTTTCGTCCTTGTCCTGCAGCGCTGGCGCGGCCTGGAGACGATGTTCATTATTCATTAACCCACTCCGGTTTCACTTATCGATAGCAGATCGTATACATAAAATTTATTTTTTGTATACAAGATTCATCATTCTGGCCTGGATCCTGCAATAGCCTCAGCAATCCATTTCAAAGGGTTTTCATTCAGAGGAGCAGGTTTCATGCCACATTCATCCCACACGCAGCAGAAGAAGACTCACGAGGCGGCCGCCAGCTACAGTCCGCGGCTATGTAATGAGGATCTGGCGCCCACCCGCGACCAGAACTGGAGCTGGTACAATATTTTTTCATTCTGGATGTCGGACGTGCACAGCATGGGCGGCTACGTAGTAGCGGCGAGCTTCTTTACGCTTGGACTGGCCAGCTGGCAGGTTCTGCTCTGCCTGCTGGTCGGCATCTGTATTGTGCAGCTGTGCGCTAACCTGGTGGCGAAGCCGAGCCAGATGGCCGGGGTGCCATACGCCGTTATCTGCCGTCAGGCGTTTGGCGTCTTCGGCGCCAATATCCCGGCGGTGATCCGCGGGCTGATCGCGTTCGCCTGGTACGGTATTCAAACCTATCTGGCGGCGAATGCCCTGATGCTGGTTCTGCTCAAGTTCTGGCCCTCCCTTGCCTCGCTGACCAGCAGCAGCTTTCTCGGGCTGTCAACGCTCGGCTGGCTGTGCTTCGCCACCATGTGGCTGCTGCAGGCGATGGTGTTCTGGCATGGCATGAACGCCATCAAACGCTTTATCGATATCGCCGGTCCGGCGGTTTATGTGGTGATGCTGGCGCTGGCCGGCTGGATTGTATACAAGACCGGTCTGGATGGGATCTCCTTTACCCTCGCCAGCAAATCCCTGAGCGCCGGCGAGCAGACCTGGCAGATGATCACCGCCACGGCGCTGGTCGTCTCCTACTTCTCCGGGCCGCTGCTTAACTTCGGTGACTTTTCCCGCTACGGCAAAAGCATGGGCGAGATCCGCCGCGGTAACCGCTGGGGTCTGCCGTTTAACTTCCTGCTGTTCTCGGTGGTCACCGTGGTGATTGTCTCCGGCACCCAGTCGCTGTTCGGCAAAATGATCACTGACCCGATCGAAACCGTCAGCCGCGTGGGTAACGATCTGGCGGTGGCCATTGGCCTGCTGACCATGATTACCGCCACCATCGGCATTAATATCGTGGCTAACTTCGTCTCTCCGGCCTTCGATTTTTCCAACTGCGCGCCACAGAAAATCAGCTTCCGTACCGGCGGGATGATTGCCGCGGTGGGATCGATACTTCTGACGCCGTGGAATCTGTTTAACTCGCCGGAGCTGATCCACTATACCCTCGACGTACTGGGCGCCTTTATTGGCCCGCTGTTTGGCATTCTGATCGCCGACTTCTACCTGATCAAACGCGGCCGGGTGTCGGTGGACGATCTGTTTGACGATACGCCGAAGGGCAAATACTGGTACCGCAACGGCTTTAACCCGAAAGCGATTGCCGCCCTGCTGCCGTCGGTGGGCCTGGGGCTGATCATCAGCTTTATTCCGGCCCTGCATGAAGTGGCGAACTTTAGCTGGTTTATCGGGGTCTTCCTCGGCGCCACCCTCTACCGCTGGCTGGCCCGCGACGAGCGTGAAGCACAGGCGACCGCAGCCTTTCATTCCGGCGCGGTAGCGCAAAAAGAGTAACCCTCCCCACCTGCCGCGGCGTCTGGCCGCGGCAGGCTGAAAACTGGCACCAATCTTGCTGTTTATCACTATTCCCAGGCGTTAAGAGAAGGCAGGTTCGATGATGGATTACCAGACCGCGGTACGCGGTGCATTTTTTGATATTGCCGGCGTGGCAGAGACCCCGGATGAGGTGGCTGCTCAGGCCCGTTATCTCGATGATGGCCTGTTGTTCTTGCGGGACGGGAAAATTATCGCGCTGCTGCCATGGCAGGAGGGCGAAGCCTTTCTGCATCCACTGAAGGGTTATGTCGATCAGCGAGGCAAGCTGCTGCTGCCCGGGTTTGTCGATACCCACATTCACTATCCGCAAACGGAGATGATCGGCGCCTTTGGTGAACAGCTGCTGGAGTGGCTCACCACCTACACCTTCCCGGTGGAGAGTCAGTTTGCCGATGCGGATTACGCGCAGGAGATAGCGCAGTTTTTTGTTAACCAGTTGATTAGCCATGGCACCACCACCGCGCTGGTGTTTTGTACCCTGCACCCGGCTTCGGCCGAGGCGCTGTTCAGCGAGGCGCTGCGTCTGAATATGCGGCTGATCGCCGGCAAAGTGATGATGGATCGCCATGTGCCGGATTATCTGTGCGAAACCGCCGGGGAGAGCTACGAGCAGACCCGTGAGTTGATCCTCCGCTGGCATCAGCGCGGGAGGCTGGGCTATGCCATCACCCCGCGCTTTGCCCCTACCTCGACACCGGCGTTGCTGGAGGCCGTGCAGCGCCTGCGGACTGAGTTTCCCGACACCTGGCTGCAGACACATCTCAGTGAAAACCGCGAGGAGATCGCCTGGGTTAAACAGCTGTGGCCTGAGCATGCGCGCTATCTGGATGTCTATCATCACTATCAGCTCACCGGCGAACGCAGCGTATTTGCTCACGGGATCCATCTCGATGATGCCGAGTGGCAGTGCCTGCATGACACCGGGTCCGCCGTTGCCTTCTGTCCGACCTCGAATCTGTTTCTCGGCAGCGGACTGTTCCGCCTGCCCGCCTGCTGGCAGCACCAGGTGCGGATGGGCATCGGCAGCGACGTCGGGGCTGGCACCACCTTCAGCATGCTTCGGACGCTGGGCGAGGCCTATAAGGTAGGACAACTGCAGAGCTATCGCCTGCGCGCCAGCGAGGCCTTCTATCACGCCACCCTCGGCGGGGCGCGCGCCCTGCGGCTGGAGGATAAAATTGGCAATTTTCAGCCGGGCAAAGAGGCAGATTTTGTGGTGATTGACCCGGCGGTCACCCCGCTGCAGCGTCTGCGCACAGGCCGCTGCCATGACATTTATGAGCAGTTGTTCGTGCTGATGACCCTGGGAGATGAACGCAATATCAGCGAGACGTGGGTGAATGGCGAGCGGGTGTGGTGTCAGGATTGACCCTCACCCTGGCCCTCTCCCAAAGGGAGAGGGAACCGTCCGGTCATCGTTGCGACGCTGGCACGCCTCCAGGTCCTCTCCCGGGGGGCCTGTGAATTGCCTGGCACCAGAATTTGGGTAATCAAAAACTCATTGCCAGGCCTACGCCATAGCCCGTGGTGTTATTGCCGAACATATAGCGCGCCACCAGTCGGGTGCGGGTGATAAAGACCGGGTATTTACTGCTGTCCAGCTCGAGGCCAACCCCCAGGGAGGTCAAACCGGTAAAGCCCAGCGCCCCTCGCTGCTCGCCGAGAAATTCAGTATGCGCCCCCTCCAGCACATAACGCAGCGGGTTGCCCAGCAGCGTCCAGTCGGCTATCGGCGCGCGGCGGCGCAGATACAGGCCGAGATTCTCCGCGCTGGCCTCGCCCTGTACCACCTCGGCGCTACTGCCGAAACTTTGCAGATGCATATAGGAGTAACGCAGTTCGGCATCAATATCCTGGGTGGCAGAGAAGCGTTCGTAATCCAGCATCAGTGCCCCGCCCAGCCCCCAGGCGTTGAACCGACCGCCGTCGAGAAATTGCAGATCGGCGTTGGTTTTTCGCTCAATTGCCCAGCTACCAATACGCGCATCGCTGGCCAGGGTACCGAGCATCACATTGACGATCGGCCGCAGCACCAGGTTGCCTCCGAGGCTGTCCCGGTGCAGCGAAAAATCCCAACCGACGCCGCCGGTGGTGGTCAGACTGTTCCATTTGGTCGGCACATTCCGCGTCTGTTCGCCATTGCTGACCACAAAGCGCGGGTCGTAACGGCTGTAACCCATCGTACCTTCAAGGTACAGAGGAAACGACTCGCTGAGGGTTGCCCCGCCGCCAAACTGGGTGATGGCCAGATTATGTTTGTCGTTGCTGCCGGAACCAATGTTGAGATCGCTGGCGGTCACGTCAGGGACGACGGTATAGCTCATCAGAGTCAATACGGCATCGGCACGCTGTTTGATGGCGTGGCCGTTCGCCGCCAGCGTCGCTGGCGCGGAAAGCGAAAGTACCGACAGGAGAACGAAAAGACGCACCATATGTCGTTTGCCACCTCAGCGACAGGCTAACAATATTGCCACCTAAATCAGCAGGCTGGCGTTCACTCAGTATAGTCGGTGAGTCAGCCTGCGCGTCCGGCGGGGAGAAAAAGCATCGGGCTGGTCAGGCCGCGCCTCCGCGGCTGTGCAGCAGTTCCACATTTTCAAACGGCAGGCGCGAGACCCGGTTGCGCCCACCATTTTTGGCCACATACAGCGCTTTATCAACGCGGGAAAAAAGCTGATCAATCGCTTCCCCGTCATGGTGTTCGGCCACGCCGATGCTCACCGTCACCGACAGCGTCTGATACTCGCTGACCGCCTGGCGGATCCCTTCCGCCAGTATCAGGGCGCGCGCTATCGGCGAATGAGGTAAAAAGAGCAGAAACTCTTCTCCCCCCCAGCGATAAATTTTATCTTCGCGATCCACCGACGTTTCCAGAATGCGGGAGATCACCAGCAGGACTTCATCCCCTTTTTGATGACCGTGAATATCATTAATGCTCTTGAAATGATCGATATCGATTAACAGCAGACAAAAGCCTTGCGCGATAAATGACGGCGCCTCGACGAGGCGATAAAATTCACGGCGATTAAGCAATCCGGTGAGCGGATCGTGGGCGGCAGAGAATTCCAGCTCTTTTTTCAGATGCACTTCCTCGGTGATATCGTGAATAATGCACAACATCAGTCGAATATTATAAAGCACTACGGGCCCGGCATAGGTTTGGACATGGCGCAGCGTACCGTCGGCTAAAATATGCGTAAAATTAAGCGGTTTATGCCCGCCTGGCATATTGGCAATATTATTCATGATGGGGATCACGTCCCGACCAAGGGTATTAATTTGCCAGGTATGTTTATTGCGCATTTCCTCATCGGAATAATGATAAAAACGCAGCGCCGCAATATTGGCATCGACAATTCGACCATCCTTACTGGGATCGATCAATAGCATCGGCGCGGTATTGGTCATAAAAAAACGGGCAAAAAAACCATTGTTGCGTCGCTGATAACGGCGGGAGCCGGTGTGAATGGATTGATTTTGCGCCAGCAGCTTCACGGCTTCAAACAGCAATAAGGTACCGCTGTCGTCGGTGTCGACCAGGGTGGTTTTACAATATACCGACTGCAGGCCCTTGCCCGTCTGTAACGTCCAGACTTCAAATATCTCGGTCATCGTATCGAGATAGCGAAGATAATGTTGTAACTGCGTTTCAGGACAGGTCGAATAGATACCGTTACGCATCTCCTTCAGCGACATATCGCCGCTCAATGTCCGGGAAGCCGGATTGGCATAGACCACACTTTCAGTAAAAGGATGGACTACCCATATCGGGGTACTTAATACATCAAAAACAGCCAGTTCTTTTAATAACATACAGGCCCCAAACCGACCAATTCCCGGCGCAGAAGCGACACATAACGATATGCGTCCCTGACGCTGGTATAAAGTGATAACAAAACAACCGAATAGCCTTAATGACGCGCGTGCGCGGCAAGTATAGTCGGTTCTGCACGCAGCGACGCCCACCCGAGGCGACTTTGCGCGTGGTTTAACCGTCTGGATGCGATAATGTCTTTTTTATTAATTCTATTTCAACAGCATAGCAGCAATACCAGAACTGGTAGTCGCTTTTGATCACAGAGTGTGTCTATCGGTCTTCTCGCCCGTTGGCTGCGTATTGGCTTTGTCCAGGATGCCCGCATTGCGGCTTTTATGCCCAGACTAATCGTGATAGTTTCTATCATAACTCTCATCACAAACGGCCATCATAGTGAAAAAATCCGCTACTAAAATCACGCTTGCCGATATCGCACGTGAAGCCAACGTCGGTATTGCCACCGTCGACCGGGTGCTCAACAAGCGTGCGGCGGTGAAGGAGTCCACGGCATTGAGCGTACTGGAGGCGGCACGACGACTGGGGTTTACCCTCGAGCAGCCCCACTATCGCCTGGCGGCGGGGAAAGCGCCGGTCACGGTCAGAATGGGGTTTATTCTGCTGCAGGAGACCCACTCCTTCTACCTGCCGCTGGCCCAGGCGCTGACGCGAGAGGCCGCCCCATGGCTACCGGCGGGCCAGGTGCCGGTGATACTGCATTTTGCCATCGATGCGGTGGAAGCGATGGCTCAGGCCATTCACCGGCTAAGTGACGAAGTGGACGTGTTAGGCCTGGTGGCGCTGGACCACCCGCTGATTCGCCACGCGGTGGCCCGGGCTGCCGCCCGTGGCGTTCGCGTGTTCACCCTGCTTTCGGATCTGTCGGTCCCTCAGCGCAGCGGATATATCGGCCTCGATAATCAAAAAGCCGGGCGCACTGCGGCCTGGTTTATTGAGCGCTTATGTCGGGGTAATGGCGAAATTGGCATTATCATTGGCGACAATCGTTTTACCTGTCAGGAAAGCTGTGAGATCAGCTTCCGCTCCTGCCTGCGTGAACAAGGCATGGGGCAGCAGATCCTGGAGCCGGTTCGCAGCCATGAACGGGCGGATATCGCCAGGAGCGTGACGGAGCAGATGCTGAGTCAGTACCCGGCCCTGCAGGCGATCTATGCCCCCTGCGGCGGCGTCGAAGGCATTGTCGAGGCGCTGCGCGACAGCGGCCGTCAGCAGGCGATCACTCTGGTCTGCCACGGTCCGCTAAACGACAGTGAACTGGCGCTGATCGATGGCACCATCGACATCATGCTTAACCACCGGCTGGAGGCGTTTGCCGCTGCCACGCTACGCACCATAACGGACGCGGTTTCTCGCTCGCACAGCGAGGTGATTTCTCTCCCTCAGCCTTTCGATATCATCACCAAAGAAAATATGTAAATTCCCGGCCCCGCCGCCGCCGGGGCCAGTTAACGGGCAGACCGCGCCCGCCCTCAATTTGATAAAAAACTATCAAAAACCACATCAATTCAAAGCATGATGGCCATCAAAAAATCATCATTCCATCATTGTTGAGAATGAAATATTTATTCAATACTCAGCGGCATCCCCTGTGTAAAAAGGAAGCCAACATGACACTCTCAATCGCCAATGCCCCCTGCAGCTGGGGCGTGGATGACCCGAAAAACCCTGACCTTCCCGCCTGGGCTACCGTGCTGAAGGAGGCGGCGCAGGCCGGCTATCGCAGCATTGAGCTGGGGCCCTGGGGCTACCTGCCCACCGACCCGGCCAGCCTGCGCGCGGCGCTGGAGCAGCATCAGTTGTCGCTGGTGGCCGGTACGATCTTTGACGATCTGGTCAGCGAGGCCCATTTCCCCACCCTGGTGGCGCTGACCCATCAGATCTGCCGCAATCTGTCGCAGGTTCCGGCCGCCGAACCCACGCCAGGGCATCCTGTTCAGCCGCCTTACCTGGTAATTATTGATTTCGGCAACCCTGAACGGGCGCGCTTTGCCGGGCGCGGCACGCTCGCTCCACGTCTTGATGACAAAGACTGGCAGCGCATGATGGCGCACATTACCGCCCTCAGCACCCTCGCCTGGCAGGAGTACGGTGTGCGGGCGGTTATCCATCCCCACGCCGGGGGCTGCATCGAATTTGCGGATGAAATCGAGCGGCTGGCGAACGATATTCCACACGACGTCGCGGGATTGTGTCTGGATACCGGGCATCTCTACTACGCCGGTATGGATCCGCTCGACTGGCTGGATCGCTATTACGCACGACTCGACTACCTGCACTTCAAGGATGTGGATCCGCAGGTTTACCAGCGCGCCATCGCCGAGGGCATCGACTTTTTCACCGCCTGCGCCGAAGGGGTAATGTGCCCGCTCGGCAGCGGCGCCATTGACTATCCGGCCATCAAAGACTTTCTCGCCCGCCGAGGATATCAGGGCTGGATAACCATTGAACAAGAGCGCGACCCGCGCCATGCCGCAGGCAGCCTGCAGGCGGTCACGGAAAGTCTGCGCTATCTGCGCGACGTGGGATTCTGACAGGAGACGCAACATGATTAACGGTTTAAAACCTCTCGATCGCACCCTGCGCTGGGGCATGGTCGGCGGCGGCGGCAGCAGCCAGATCGGCTATATTCACCGCTCAGCGGCGCTGCGTGATAACACCTTTACGCTGCTGGCCGGCGCCTTTGATATTGATGCCGAACGCGGACGCCAGTTCGGCCAACAGCTGGGGGTGGATCCCGACCGCTGTTACGCCGACTACCAGAGCCTGTTCCGCGGTGAAGCGGAGCGTCTGGACGGCATTCAGGCGGTGTCGATTGCTACACCAAATAACACCCATTATGCCATCTGCCGGGCGGCACTGGAGGCCGGGCTGCACGTGGTGTGCGAAAAGCCGCTGTGCTTCAGCAGCGAGGAAGCTGACGAACTGGTGGCGCTCAGCCAGCGGCAGCAGAAGATCCTCGGGGTGACCTACGGCTATGCCGGCCACCAGCTGATCCTGCAGGCCCGGCAGATGATCGCCGACGGGCTGCTGGGCGACATCCGTATCGTCAATATGCAGTTTGCCCACGGTTTTCACGCCCAGCCCGTGGAGCTGGAAAACGCCAGTACCCGCTGGCGGGTCGATCCTCGCTTTGTCGGCCCCAGCTATGTTCTGGGCGACCTGGCCACTCATCCACTGTTTCTGGTTGAAACCATGGCTCCGCAGCTGAACATCACCCGGCTGATGTGCGCCAGACAAAGCTTCGTCAAAAGCCGCGCGCCGCTGGAAGATAACGCCCATGTGCTGATGGAGTATGACAACGGCGCCGTTGGCTCGCTGTGGAGCTCCGCCGTTAACTGCGGCTCCATGCACGGACAAAAGGTGCGTATCGTCGGTGAAAAAGCCAGTCTCGAATGGTGGGATGAACAGCCCAACCAGCTGCGCTATGAAATCCAGGGCGAGCCGGTGCGTATCCTCGAGCGCGGCATGGACTATCTCGATCCGCTGGCGCGTCAGGATGACCGCATCGGCGGCGGCCATCCGGAGGGACTGTTTGAGGCATGGTCGAATCTCTATCGCCGTTTCGCCATCGCCATGGATGCCGCCGACCGTCGCGACGAAGCGCTGCTGGCCGACTTCTGGTATCCGGACGCTCGCGCCGGCGCGTTCGGCGTGCGCTGGGTGGAAAACTGCGTACGGTCTGCCGACAACGGCGCCTGCTGGGTCGACTTCCGCTAACTCACTGGCTCAGGGCGCTCGCCCTGAGCCTTTATGGCTATTTTTCAATTCGTGCCAGCTGGGTCTTATCCGCCTCACGAGCGCTATCCGCCAGCGCCTGGAACGCGTCGGCGCCATAGTATTGCGCGGGAACCGGCAG
Source organism: Klebsiella sp. HMSC25G12 (assembly GCF_001807705.1). Taxonomy (NCBI): domain Bacteria; kingdom Pseudomonadati; phylum Pseudomonadota; class Gammaproteobacteria; order Enterobacterales; family Enterobacteriaceae; genus Klebsiella; species Klebsiella sp. HMSC25G12. Next base: position 21,757 of record NZ_KV789880.1, read on the forward strand.
CGCCTGCATATCATGCCCTGGGTAGATCTGCAGTTCGCCGAGGTCGCGTAAGCGGAACCCCCCAACCTGCTCCGGCATGGTCAGGCGATACGGCGGCAGGGTTTCGAAAGGGACCGGCGTCGGCAGCCGATTTTCCTGCAGATCGTAGTTACGTTTCAGCACCAGAAACTTATCCGGCACCCGCCGGTGACTGTTCCACCAGTCGCCGTCGATCCGCTGAAACATCGCTTCCGTCTCCCCTCTCGTCGCCATCATCAGTCGGGTCAGCGCCTGTTTCAGCGCCGTATCCATGGCCTGGTTATAGTCTTCCAGCGAACCACCGTGGCTGCTGAGGATCACGTTAATCGCCAGCCTGGCGCCGAGTAAATTGGAGTAGAGATCCTCCGGCGAAAAAGCGGAGATCTCCTCAGAAAACCCGGGGACCGACTGGAAGCCATACCACTGGGCAATCTCATGCCATTGGGCAATTTCGAAGGCCAGATGACCCGCCAGCCAGGCGGCCAGCTGATAGCGCTGCCTGACGCCCGCCGGCGGCGTAAAGGCATTCAGCTGAACGCGGCGTACGCCCAGCTCTTCACTGTAGAAGATCCGCCCCGCCTGGCCCAGCGTCGGCGCAATACGATTGAACAGATAGAAGGTGTAGTCCGCCGTATCGCGCACATGGGCGATATCAATAAACCCGCCGCGACGGGTATAGATGAGCCCGTTCTGCTCCTCGCTGAGCCCCAGCAGGTTTTTCACCGCCCCGAACGCGCTATCGTTGTAATGGTGCTTGCCCAGCGTATCCAGGGTCAGCACATTGCCAATCTGGTATACCGGGATCGGGATGCCCACCGCGCGCACGTGCAGGTCGTAACCAAAAGCGCAGCACGGTCGCAGCGACTCCGGCGGCGGCAGCTCACCCAGGGTGGGCACCGGATGGATCGCCGTCACAGCGGGCAGCACCGGATCCTGCGCCAGCGCCGGCAGCGACAGTGCAAACAGCAGCCATAAGGCTTTACGCATCAACAGCCTCTCCACAACAACAAAAGAGCGCGCATCTTACCGGCAGATGGCGCCAGCAGTTTTAGTTAAAAACGGTATTCACCGGAGACAAAGAAGCTATTGCGCTCGTTAAAACCAAATTCAGTCAGCACGTTAAAGTTTTTGGTGACTTCATACTGGGCGCCAATCAGCATATTCCAGGGTGAGGTTAGCTTCTGCTTGACGTCGAATTTCCCCTCGCCGTCTTTATTGACTGCGGCAATCAGGGGCTGAAGCTCTGGCGGCATATGCAGGTCGGCCAGATCGCCTTTAAACTCCTGCTGCACGTCCTGATACATGCTCCCGACCCACAGGCTGAGGTGGGACGGCCCGTCGATCCCCTGAAAACTGAAGCGGTAGCCGACGCGCGGCGAGACGGTGACCGCCGAGATGCTGCCGTCGAGAATATCGAAATCGGTACGGGTGTAGTTAGTGTCTACTAACCCGAACCAGTTGCCGTATCCCCCGGCGAGCGTAAAGCCGGTTCCCCAGGTGGTTCCTTTGAAATCAAGCGTAAAATCAATATTCTGCAGTTTTCCGCTCTGATAAAGCTGGTGAACCGCGCCGGCGATCACCCGATCCAGACCGCGAAACTGCGAAGGATCCGAATCCACGGAGACCTGGGAGACAGACGACCCGCGGGTATGCCCCACCAGCCCGTAAACGTTGAGAAACGGAAAGACCCACATATCGAGGCGCAGGTTTTCGGTTTTGCTCTTCTCGCGGGTGTGCCCGGCATCGATGGCGAACATATCGCTGGGAATGGGATGGTTGCCCAGCTTAAGCCCGGAAAAGGTAATACTGTCGACCATGATATCCTGACGGATATTCATATAGCTCAGGTTGACGCCGTAGGGTAACGGGATCGAATACCCCCGGGCGCGTGCCTCATCTCCCCATATCGGAAAATAGCTGTCGCTCTCGCTCTGCTCCGCGGCCGACGCGCCACAGGCCGCCAACAGCAGCGTTAACACCGTTCCGGATGCTCTCATTGTTATTCTCATGTGTAGTTATAAACCCGAACCGACATTGCAATAGACCGCCTGCTCATGCTCACTGAACGCCACGTCAATCCCGGTACGCAAACCGTACTGCCGTGCAATCAGGTAACGAAAACCGGCCCCCCATGCCACCTCTGACTGTTCCGCTGGCGTGCGCGCCGCGCACCCCGCGCCAACGAATCCCTGCAGGATCCAGCGCGGGATGAAGGCCCAGGGAGGTTTGCGCCGTGACCACGTCGTCGTCCTGATAGCGGTAGCGCGAAATAGGGACATCAAAGGGTTATCATGGTGGATGAATGACTGATTAATGGCCCGCGACCGCCAGTGCGGACAACAGGAATTTCATGCTTACTCCGGGGCTTTGGGGACGCACGACACGCCTCACGAACAGTATTAACGCGACGGGGTAATGAAAATATAACGTATGAGAATAATGCTCACCAACGCGCAGCCGCCTGTTTTTCGGGTATTTTTAAACGAAAAAGTGCTGGCTATCACAGAAAAATGCCATCGCGATACAGGGCAGCGCGGTGATTGTATTCAAAAGGTGAATATCGTATAACATAGCGCTACCGAGGGGTGTCCCGTGAGGGCTGAGATGGCGCAAGCCGAACCCTTTGAACCTGATCTGGGTCATGCCAGCGAAGGGACGGGTCGGCAATTTTGCCTGCATTACCGCCATTGCCTGTTCACACCCCTGCACGCCCGGATCTCCCCTGAATATCTGGAGGTCCTGTGATAATTCCCGCGTTTAGCCATGGTCTTTATGGCCGTTTACGCCAGCTGGCCGCCGCTGACTGGCAGCACTATGTGGCGCATCCTTTCGTCCAGCAGCTTGCCGAGGGCACCCTGGCGGAAAGCGCATTTCGTCGCTACCTGACCCAGGATTATCTGTTTCTGATCCACTTTGCCCGCAGCTATGCGCTGCTGGTGAGTAAACTGCGCACGCTGCCGGAGATGCGGGCCGCGGCCGCCTCAATGAACGCCATCCTCAACGAACTGCCGCTGCACGTCGGTTACTGCGCTCAGTGGGGCATTAGCGAGCAGGAGATGGCTACCCAGCCTGAAGCGCCGGAAACCATTAACTATACCCGCTACGTGCTGGATATTGGCCACTCGGGTGACGCGCTGGATCTGCTGGTCGCGCTGATGCCCTGCGTGGCCGGTTATGCGGAAATCGGTCTCGGCCTGCTGCAGCATCCCGCCACCCGACTGGACGATAACCCCTACGCCTCGTGGATCCGCAACTATGGCGATGAAGGCTATCTGCACGGCGTCAACGCCGCGCTGGCGCTGCTGGAAACGGTGTGGCAGCAGCGCGGGAGCGAGGCCCGGATCACTGAGCTGAGCGAGATTTTCACCACTGCCACCCGCCTTGAGGCGCAGTTCTGGCAGATGGGCCTCAACGCGACGGCGGAGACCCGGGCGTGACGGCGCCGGGTATTGAGGTCCGTGGCCTGAGCCTGCATTTCGGCGACCGTCGGTTGTTCGACAACCTGTCGTTTACGGTCCCCGGCGGGCAATGGGTGTCGCTCCTCGGCGCCAGCGGCGCCGGCAAAACCAGCCTGCTGCGGGTGATGGCCGGTCTGGCGCCCGCCACCCGGGGAGAAGTGGTCGCCAGCGATGGGCAGCCTATTCAGGGCCGTCTGGCGTGGATGGGGCAGAAAGATCTGCTCTACCCCTGGCTGAGCGTCCGGGACAACGTCGCCCTCGGCGCGCGGCTGCGCGGTGAAAAAGTCGATCGTGCCCGGGTCGCCGCCCTGCTTGATCAGGTTGAGCTCTCGTCCTGCGCCGACGCCCGGCCGGCAACCCTCTCCGGCGGCATGCGTCAGCGCGCCGCGCTGGCCCGCACCCTGTATGAGGACCGCCCCATCGTGCTGATGGATGAGCCTTTCTCGGCGCTGGATACCCTCACCCGCACGCGCATTCAAACTCTGGCCGCCACCCTGCTGGCTGGTCGCACGGTGGTGCTGATCACCCACGATCCGCAGGAGGCCTGCCGGCTGAGCCACCGCCTGCTGGTCCTCTCGGCGCCCGACGGCGACATCGATGACAGCCATCACCTTGCCGGCACACCTCCGCGCGCGCCGGACGCGCCCGATCTCTTGAACAGCCAGGCCGCCCTGCTGCAGCAACTGATGAGGGCTCATCCATGACCGGACGTCTCTGGCGGGGCAGCATGGTGTTCTGCGGGTTGATGATCCTCTGGGGTCTGGCCAGCCGCAGCGGCATTCCTCACTTTCTTTTACCCTCCCCGATGGCGGTCGCCGAGGCGCTGTGGGTTAATCGCGCCTATCTCGGCTGGCACACGCTTATCACGCTCAGTGAGATCCTGAGCGGCCTGGCGCTGGGCGTGACGCTCGGCGTCACCCTGGCGCTGGGTATGATCCTCTCTCCGCGCCTGCAGCGCTGGCTGATGCCGCTGGTCCTCACCAGTCAGGCGATCCCGGTCTTTGCCCTCGCCCCGCTGCTGGTGCTGTGGCTGGGCTTTGGCATGAGCGCCAAAGTGGCAATGGCCGTGCTGGTGATTTTCTTTCCAGTGACTTCCGCCTTCTTTGATGGCTTGCGACGGGTCAACCAGGAGTATCTCGATCTGGCGCGCAGCATGAACGCCTCCTTCGGCGCTCAGCTGCGGCATGTCCGCCTGATGGCTGCCCTGCCTGCGCTGGGCTCGGGCCTGCGGATGGCGGCGGCGGTGGCGCCCATCGGCGCGATTATCGGCGAATGGGTCGGCTCCGCTGAGGGGCTGGGCTACGTCATGCTCAATGCCAATGCGCGGCTGCAAACCGATATCTGCTTCGCCGCGCTGTTTATTTTAGTGCTACTGACCCTCCTGCTGTGGCTGGCGGTAGAAACCCTGCTACACCGGCTGATCGACTGGTCACCGGAATAAAGATGAAGTAATAAAGGAAAACAGATGAAAAAGTCGCTTTTCGCCGGGGCATCCCTGACGGCCCTGGTCAGCGGCCACGCGCTGGCCAATGAACCGCTGACGCTGGTGCTGGACTGGTACATTAACCCCGACCATGCGCCGATTATGGTGGCCGAGCAGATCGGCGCCTTTAAGGCTCAGGGGCTGGACGTCAAGATTGTCCCTCCCTCCGATCCCGCGCTGCCTCCCCGCATGGTGGCCGCCCGTCAGGCGGATCTGGCCATCACCTACCAGCCGCAGGTGCACTTCTTCGCTGACGAAGGGTTACCGCTGGTGCGCGTCGGGACCCTGATTAACTCGCCGCTGAACACGGTGATCGCTCTCAACAAGCAGATCAAAACTCCGGCAGATCTGCAAGGTAAGAAGGTGGGCTATTCGGTCAGCGGCATTGAGCAGGCCACCCTGTCGACCATGGCGCAACACGCGGGTATCGATCCGGCCAGTATCAAACTGGTTAACGTCAATTTCCAACTGACCAGCGCCCTGCTGGCGGGCCAGGTGGACGCGGTCATCGGCGGCTACCGTAATATAGAAGCACAGGAGCTGAAGCTGCAGGGCAAAACGCCGGTAGTGATGAACGTCGAAGATTACGGCGTGCCGGCCTATGACGAGCTGGTGATTGTCGCCCATCGCGACGCGATTCATGAGGCCAAGATCCGTAAATTCCTCACCGCCCTGCAGGCCGGAGTGAGCTATCTGCGCGCCCATCCGCAGGAGAGCTGGGAGGCGTTTGCCGCCGCCCACCCGGAGCTGAAAACCGAACTCAACCACCAGGCGTGGCTGCAAACCGTGCCGCTGTTCGCCACCGATCCGGCGGCGCTGGATAAACCGCGCTACGAAGCTTATGAACAGTTTTTATATAACAATAAGTTGGTGAAAAAAGTCACACCTTTAACAAATTATGCGGTGGAACTGCATTGAGACTTGCTATCGCTGACGGAAGGCATTCCGTCAGCGTTTTAACGCAGCGGCAATAAAAATATAGAGACTTTCTCACTAATAATTACACTTTAAAGGGTTATCGTGACACGCAGTTGTTCTATTATAATTCAGCAGGTTACGTTAATTATTGCCCCGGTAAGAATAACGTCAAAATAACGCAATCAATAAAACGTTGAATGCGGATTTAAAAAGCCATATATTGTGCGCGCTTTATGAATGCCAATTCAATTCCTTAGACCAATTATTCAACCAGCGTTCAACCGCAATGCTGGTTGTGGGAGTGATATGATGACGGATAAAGTCCGTATTGATACTTTACGTGCCGATTTATTAGACGCAAACAACGAAACCTTTTTGGCCCGTCAGGCCGAATTCGAATCGAATGTCAGGAGTTACCCGCGTAAGTTACCGCTGGCTATCACTAAAGCTGAAGGCGTGTGGCTGACGGATGCGGATAACAAACAGTACCTGGACTGCCTCGCGGGCGCCGGTACTCTCGCTCTGGGCCACAACCACCCTGATGTATTGCAGAGCATCCAAAGTGTCATTACCAGCGGCTTGCCGTTACATACCCTCGATCTGACTACCCCGTTAAAAGATCGTTTCTCCGAATACCTGCTCTCTTGCCTGCCGGGCGAAGGGAAAGAGTATTGCCTGCAGTTCACCGGTCCTTCCGGCGCTGACGCCGTGGAAGCCGCGCTGAAACTGGCGAAAAAATACACTGGCCGTACGGCGGTGATCAGCTTCTCCGGCGGCTATCACGGGATGACCCATGGCGCGCTGTCCGTCACTGGCAACCTGTCGCCGAAAGCGGCGGTTAACGGCATGATGCCGGAAGTCCAGTTCATGCCTTACCCGCACCTGTATCGTTGCCCGCTGGGCATCGGCGGCGAAGCCGGCGTGAAAGCCCTGACCTACTACTTCGAAAACCTGATCAACGACGTGGAGAGCGGCGTCCGTAAACCGGCGGCGGTGATCCTCGAAGCCGTGCAGGGTGAAGGCGGCGTGAACCCGGCGCCGGTTGAGTGGCTGCAGCGCATCCGCAAAGTGACCGAAGAGCATGGCATTCTGCTGATCGTCGATGAAGTGCAGGCTGGCTTTGCCCGTACCGGTAAATTCTTCGCCTTCGAGCACGCCGGTATCCAGCCGGACATCATCGTGATGTCGAAAGCGGTCGGTGGCGGTCTGCCGCTGGCGGTGCTGGGCATTAAAAAACAGTTCGACGCCTGGGAACCGGGTCACCACACCGGCACCTTCCGCGGCAACCAGCTGGCGATGGCTACCGGTCTGACCACCCTGCGTCACCTGCGCGACAACAAGATTGCCGACAAAGTCGCTGCCCAGGGCGAGTGGCTGAAAGGCAAACTGGCCGAGCTGCAGAAGCGCTACCCGGTCATTGGCCACGTACGCGGTCTTGGTCTGATGATCGGTATCGAAATCGTCAAGCCGAACGAAGCGCAGGATCACATGGGCTGCTACCCGGCTGACGGCGAACTCTCTGCCCTGCTGCAGAAGAAATGCTTCGAAGCGGGCCTGATTCTGGAGCGCGGTGGTCGTCACGGCTGCGTGCTGCGTCTGCTGCCGTCCCTGCTGATCAGCAACGCGGAACTGGATGTGTTCCTCGACAAATTCGAACAGGCCCTGCTGGCCGCCGGCGTAAAGCCGGTCTGAGTGGAGTCAGTGACCACCATGTCCACATTGAATCCGATTCTTGCTGGTTCAGCGCAGAGCGTTGAAGCCTATCAGCAGGTTATCGAGCAGACCAGCCAGGCCGTTGTGCAGTGGCTGAAGCAACCTGAGATGTATCAGGGGAAAAGCGTTGACGAGCTGCGTGAGCGTATCTCCCTTGAATTTAACGAACAGGGTTTGGGTAACCAGGCGGCGATTGATCGTGCGATCGAGTACTTCCTGAAAGACAGCCTGTCGGTGCATCACCCGCAGTGCGTGGCGCACCTGCACTGCCCGAGCCTGGTAATTAGCCAGGCGGCGGAAGTACTGATCAACGCCACCAACCAGAGCATGGACTCCTGGGACCAGAGCCCGTCAGCAACCATCATTGAGATGAAGCTGATCGAATGGCTGCGCGCCCGGGTCGGTTATCCGGCTGGCGACGCCGGCGTCTTCACCAGCGGCGGCACCCAGAGCAACCTGATGGGCCTGATGCTGGCGCGCGACGCCTTCTTCGCCCGTCAGGGGCACTCCATCCAGCAGGATGGGCTGCCGGGGGATATCCGCAAGTACAAAGTATTGTGCTCGGAAAACGCCCACTTCTCGGTGCAGAAGAACATGGCGCTGATGGGCCTCGGCTACCGCTCGGTCACGCTGGTGAAAACCGACGAATTCGCGCGGATGGACGTGTCCGATCTGAAAGCGAAGATTGCGCAAGCGCAGGCTAACGGCGAGCAGATCATGGCGATCGTCGCCACCGCCGGCACCACCGACGCGGGGGCTATCGACCCGCTGCGCGACATCGCCGGTATCGCCGCGGAACATCAGATCTGGCTGCACGTTGACGCAGCCTGGGGCGGCGCGCTGCTGCTGTCTGAGCAGTATCGTGACTACCTTGACGGTCTGGAGCTGGTGGATTCCGTTACCCTGGACTTCCACAAGCAGTTCTTCCAGACCATCAGCTGCGGCGCCTTCCTGCTGAAGGACGCGCGCCATTACGAGCTGATGCGTTATCAGGCGGCCTATCTGAACTCCGAGTTCGATGAAGAACACGGCGTACCGAACCTGGTGTCTAAGTCGCTGCAGACCACCCGTCGCTTCGATGCGCTGAAGCTGTGGATGGGTCTGGAAGCGCTGGGCCAGAAACAGTATGCGGCGATCATCGATCACGGCGTCACGATGGCGAAAAACGTGGCGGAGTACGTGAAGTCGCAGCCGACGCTGGAGCTGGTGATGCAGCCGCAGCTGGCGAGCGTGCTGTTCCGTTCCCGTCCGGCGCAGATGGCGCAGAGCGACGCGGCGGCTATCGCGCTGCTCAACCAGCGCGTCGGCGATGCCCTGCTGGCTTCCGGCCGCGCTAACGTTGGCGTGACCGAGCATAACGGTGTCACCTGCCTGAAGCTGACCCTGCTGAACCCGGTGGTGACGCTGGATGACGTGAAGGTTCTGCTTAACCTGGTGGAACGCACCGCTCAGGAGCTGCTGGCGTAATAACCAGCCCTAGCGGGCGGCGCCTGCCGCCCCGCTGTCAGCCTTACCTGCAATAAGCCGATAATCTCCTTATCGGCTTTTTTATTTCTTTCCGCGCCACTGACGTTCTCTGCTCCCTGGCTGGTCGCTGGGCCCGTTGACGCCTGCCTTTCGCGATGCCACAGTACTATCCCGAGAATAACAACGTTCAGGATAAACATCCTGAAAATGAGGATGATGATGGAGAAACGCTTACCGGGGCTGGATCTCGACGCCCTGCGCAGCTTTGTGACCGGCATGGAGTGCGGCAGCTTCGCCCAGGCAGCGCTGCGCCTGTCGCGTTCCACTTCCGCCGTCAGCGCCCAGCTTAAAAAGCTGGAGAGCCAGTGCGGTGCGGCGCTGGTGGCCAAACAGGGGCGGCATCTGGTGCTCACCGCGGAAGGCGAAAAGCTGATGAGCTACGCCAGACGACTGCTGGCGCTCAATGATGAAACCCTGCGCGCGCTGCAGGGCGAGCGGCTCACCGGCGAGATCCACCTTGGTATGCAGGAAGATTTTGGCGAATCGCTGATGCCGGGGATCCTGGGGCAATTTAAACGGCATCATCCGCAGGTGCGGATAGTCGCCAGGGTGGATCGCAATGGTCCGCTGCGCCAGGCGCTGGCGGAAGAGGTGCTGGATCTGGCGCTGCTGTGGCAAACCGAAGATCAGGGTCCCGGGATGGGCCGCTGCCCGCTGGCGTGGATTGCGCATCCTGACCTGGATATTGGCGCACTGCTGGCCTCCGGCGAGCCGCTGCCGCTGGTGATGTTCGACAGCCCGTGCCTGATGCGCTCTCGCGCTATTGCCTGTCTCGATGCCGCGGGGATCCCCTGGCAGGTGGTATTCGTCAGCCACAGCCTGAACGGCATCTGGGCGGCGGTACAGGCTGGCCTGGGTCTGACGATACGCACCCGCATCGGCATGCCCGGCAACCTGCGCACCGTCGCCGGGCTGCTGCCATCGCCAGGTAGCCTGGCCGTTAACCTGCAACAAACCCCGCGCGAGGGACAGCATTCCGCCGCCGTGGCGCTGCTCGGCGAACTGATGACCGAGGCCCTGCAGGGGTGGGTCGAGATGTGACGTTGTCACGCAACTTCCATTCACCCTCACCCTAACCCTCTCCCTGAAGGGAGAGGGAACCGTTCGGCAGTCACCGACAATGGGCATCCAGCGCCTCTCCCGCTTCGATGCCCGGTGGCGGCTGCGCCTTACCGCGCCGACATTCTCCCTGCGCGCTCCTGTAGGCCGGGCAAGCGCAGCGCCGGCCGACAATGGGCATAAGGGATGAAGGGAATCATCCGGCAGTCACCGGCAATGGGCATCCAGCGCCTCTCCCGCTTCAATGCCCGGTGGCGGCTGCGCCTTACCGGGCCT
>NZ_KV789880.1:32228-94497 GCF_001807705.1 Klebsiella sp. HMSC25G12
CCGGGCAAGCGCAGCGCCGCCCGGCAATGGGCACAAGGGATAAAGGGAACCGTCCGGCAGTCACCGACAATGGGCATCCAGCGCCTCTCCCGCTTCGATGCCCGGTGGCGGCTGCGCCTTACCGCGCCGACATTCTCCCTGCGCGCTCCTGTAGGCCGGGCAAGCGCAGCGCCGCCCGGCATCAGGTATAAGGGCTGGAGGGAACCGTCCGCCAGACGCCTACGCCGCGGGTCAGGCTTTGCTCTCCTGCAGCAGTTGCTGGATCACCTGCTCCTGGCGGGCATAATCCCCTTCGCCGAAGGCGGTATAACGCAACTGTCCGCGAGCGTCGAAAATGTAATGCGCCGGCCAGTACTGATTGCCGAAGGCGTTCCAGATGGCGTACTCATTATCCGCCACCACCGGGTAGGTTATCCGCCAGTCCTTCACCGCCTGGCGCAGCAGCGGCAGCGAACGCTCCCAGGGATATTCCGGGGTATGGACGCCAATCACCACCAGCCCGGCCGCGCGGTATTTGTTCGCCCAGTCGCGCACGTAAGGCAGGGTATGCTGACAGTTGATGCACTCCCGGGTCCAGAAATCCACCAGCACCACTTTGCCCTTCAGACGCTCCGGAGTTAACGCCGGGCTGTTGAGCCACGCGCTGCCTCCCGCCAGGGAGGGCATCGCGCTGCTGGGCTGCGGCACGGCGATCGGCTGGAGGATGGTCTTTTGCTCCGGCTGCGGCAGACGGGCGGCCAGCCGCTGCTCCAGCGCCTGACTCCAGCCTCCCGCACTTTGCAGATAGCGATCGCCGCCGCTGGCGATCAGTGCCACCGAGGCCAGCATCGCCACCCCCGCCAGCCGGCGCAGCCGTTCGCCGAACGCCAGCCCACGACGCAGACGGGCAATCAATGCTGCACCACACCACCCCAGCAGGAATAACATCAGCGCCCCGCCGCTGCCGTAAGCCAGCAGCAACCCGCCAGTGGTCGCCTGGCCCGGATGCACAAAGCCCAGGCTCAGTATCGCCCCCAATACCGGCCCGGCGCACGGGGCCCACAACAGGCCCACCGCCAGCCCGGCCAGCAGCGAACCGATCCAGCCGCGCTGGCGTGAGCTGGCGTTGTTAAGCTGATTTCCCAGCGCCACCAGGGGTGAGGTCAGCCGCTGCGCGACGCGCTGCGAAAGCAGGCTCAGCCCGACCAGGGCGAAGAACGCCAGCGCCAGGCCGCGGCCTGCGAGGGTCAGATTCACCACCCAGCCGCTGGCGACCGTCACCAGCCACGAAACCGCGCCGAACATCAGCGCCATTCCAGCCAGCATAATTGCCAGCTGCCCCCGGCGGCCCCGGACGCTGGCGAACAGCAGCGGGATCACCGGCAGCGTACAGGGGCTCAGCAGGGTTAACATTCCGCCCAAAAATGCAATGAATATCGACATCGCCTTCTCCTCATTATGTCGTCGCTGCCGGGAGTGGCAGCCACGACATTACCGCAAGGCCATGTAAGGCGAATGTGTCGGGAAAGGGGGAGAATTGTCGGCTTAATTATCCGTCTGCGCCGGAGATACAGCAGGATACAATCCCGCCGCGGCAAGGCGAACGCTGGCGTCCAGGCCGCCCTGCGGGCGGTTGGCCAGGCGCAGTGCGCCGTTCATCTGGCTGACCAGCTGCGCAGCGATCGCCAGCCCCAGACCGGTGCCGCCGGTATCGCGATTGCGCGAGTCCTCCAGGCGATAAAACGGCTGCAGCACCGCCTGTAGCGCGGCCTCCGGGATCCCCGGCCCCTCATCCAGTACATGGAGGGTGACATCCCCGGCGGCGTCGCGGGTCAGAGTTACCGTGACCGTGGTGCCGAATTTCAACCCATTATCGATAAGGTTAGTCATCACCCGGCGCAGGGCCTGCGGTGGGATCGACACCACCCCGGCGGTCTCCTCCGGGCAAAAACGCACCGGCCGGCCGACATCGGCATAATCGCAGACGATGGTGTCGAGAAAGGCGTCAAGGTTCAGCCGCTGGCGCGCCTCCGCCAGTGGCTGCGAGGTGCGGGCGAAGGCGATGCCCTCCCGCACCAGGCGGGTCATATTGTCGAGATCCTGCAGCAGCTTATCGCGCAGTTCCGGCTGGTCGACCATCTCCACCCGCAGCTTCATTCGGGTGATCGGGGTTTGCAGATCGTGGGAGATAGCGGCGAGGATCCGCGCCCGCTCCTGCAGATGGTCGTGGATGCGCGCCTGCATCGCGTTAAACGCGCGAGCGGCACGGCGGACCTCTTCCGGCCCCTGCTCGGCCATGGTTCCCGCCGTGTCGCTGGCCGGTTCAAGGGCGTCCACTGCGCGGGTAAAACGGGTGATGGGCAGCAACACCTGGCGAACGGCATACCAGGCGCAGGCCAGCAGGAGAACAAACTGAGCGATCAGCACCACCGGCAGCCAGCGGGCGATGGCCGGTAGCTTCGGCCACAGATCGAGAGTCAACGGGGCGCCGTCGTGGAGGGTAATATGGGCCTGAATATGCTGCCGCGGGCCGGGGATCGTCACAATACTTACCGGGTACTGCGCGCTCAGCGCCTCCTGCAGGGAGCGGGCTGCGTCCCGGGCGCGCCAGCTGTCCGGGTAGTCGCCGCGCTCGCCGGAGCCCAGCAGATAGCGATAATTGCCGCGCGCCAGCTTCGGCAGCCACTGTGGGCGCTCAGCGGCCGGCAGGCGGTCAAGGATAGCCACGCTGGTGGCGACATCGGAAGCCAGATTGCCCAGCATCACGCTGCGAGCGCTGCTCATGCGCTCATAAAACAGCAGCGACAGGGTTAAAGTATTCGCCAGCAGCAGCGCCAGAAACAGCAGCGCCATCAGCCTCGACTGCAGCGAGGCGGGCCAAAACCTCATTCATGCCTCTCGCGGATGGAGACCGGCACCGACAGCACATAGCCTTCGCTGCGCACCGTTTTAATGTAGGCCGGCTCGCGGGCATCCTCCCGTAGCCGCTGGCGCAGTCGGCTCACCAGCAGGTCAATTGACCGCTCAAACAGTTCCGCGTCGCGTCCCTGGGTCAGATTCAGCAGCTGATCGCGGTTCAATACCCGCTGGGGGTGATCGAGAAACACCCGCAGCAGCCGATACTCCGCCCCGCTGAGGGCGACGATGGCGCCGCTGTCGTCCAGCAGGTGGCGGGCGGCAGTGTCGAGCAGCCAGTCGCCAAAGGCGATCAGCCTGCCCGCCTCGGTGATCTGCAGATTGGGCGGCAGCGCCCGGGTGCGGCGTAAAATGGCTTTGATGCGCGCCAGCAGTTCGCGGGCCACAAAGGGTTTAATCAGATAATCGTCAGCCCCCATTTCCAGTCCGAGGATCCGGTCGCTGTCGTCGGTGCGGGCGGTGAGCATCAGCACCGGAATATCCTGCTGCGGGTTGGCGCGCAGCTGGCGGCAGAGCGTTAAGCCGTCCTCGCCCGGCATCATGATATCCAGCACAATCAGGTCAATTTGATGATTTTTGAGCACCGACCACATGGCTTTGCCGTTCGCCGCGCCGCTGGCGCGATATCCCGATTTTTCCAGATAGTCGACAATCAGTTCCCGAATATCGCGGTCGTCATCGACGACCAGGATGTGGTCAATACGCTCCAAAGGGTGCTCCTGCGGCAAAATAAACTCTTCACAAGCATAAGCCGTGTTGCCGGAAGCGCAACGTCGCGCCGCCGGCAAGGCGCGGATTACAAACGGTCGGCGTCCACCACCGCCTGGACAAAGTCTGCCGGGTCCTCCTGCGGCGGATTATGGCCCACCGCCCCCTGCAGATCCCGGTGTTCATATTTTCCGGTAAATTTAGCCCGGTAGCTGGCGGGAGCCGGATGCGGCGCGCCGTTATTCGCCCCTTCAAGGGTGATGGTGGGCACGGTTATCGGCGGTAGCGCCGCCAGCCGTTGTTCATAGCCGGCATACTTCGCTTCCCCCTTCTCCAGCCCCAGGCGCCAGCGGTAGTTGCTGATGGTGATCGCCACGTGGTCCGGGTTATCCAGCGCCCGGGCGGTTCTGGCAAAAGTCGCGTCGCTGAATTTCCACTGCGGCGACGCCTGATGCCAGATAAATTTCGCAAAGTCGTGGGTGTTCTGCCGGTAACCGGCTTCGCCGCGCGGGGTGGCAAAATAGAACTGATACCACCACGACAGCTCCGCCTGCGGCGGCAGCGGTTTTTCGCCAATCTGCTGACTGCTGATCAGATACCCGCTCACCGAGACCAGGGATTTCACCCGCTGCGGCCACAGCGCGGCGACGATATCCGCCGTGCGCGCGCCCCAGTCAAAGCCGGCCAGATCCGCCTGCCTGATGTTCAGGGCGTCCATCAGATGGACAATATCGGCCGCCATCGCCGACGGCTGACCGTTACGCGGCGTGCTGGCGGAGAGGAAACGGGTCGTGCCGTAGCCGCGCAGATACGGCACAATGACCCGGTAACCCTTCTGCGCTAAAGCCGGCGCCACCTGAGCATAGCTCTGAATATCGTAGGGCCAGCCGTGCAGCAGGATCACCGGCTGGCCGTCGCGCGGGCCGATATCCACGTAGCCTATATTCAGGTCGCCGGCGCGGATCTGGTGGATCTTGTCGAACGCCCCCGCGTCTTCCGCGGCGCAAACGGCAGCGGACCACAGGGTGGATAACCCCAGCGCCGCGGCGCTGGTATAGCGGATCAGGGATAATCTGTTCATCACTTTCTCACCTTTTATCATCATCAAGAGAGTACGTGACCAGTAAAGCGGAAATTTGTATCTGCCATGTGCCCGACCGGGGCCATTTTTATCTCTTAATGTCAGCGCTGCGCCGCGAGATACAGTGTGATACAGAGTCGAGGTTGGCAATTGTTGCGGGCATGTGAATTTATGCTTGCCCCAGGAGATAAATCCGTTACCGTGGCAGGCATTTTTCACCACTTAAGAACGCAGGAACCCGCTATGGCGATTTTTGATGGTCACAATGACCTGCTGCTGAATCTCTGGCTTCACCATCGTGAGGATCCGGTAAGCGCCTTCTTTGCCGGGATAGAAAACGGCCATCTCGACTATCCGCGTATCCGCCAGGGCGGGCTGGCCGGCGGCCTGTTCGCCCTCTTTGTGCCGCCGCAGGAGTATATCGCCCGCGTGGCGCCGCAGTACGCCAGCGAGGCGTGGGATCCGCGGGCGATCCTCTGGCAGCAGTTGGCTATCCTCAAGGCGATTTGCGCCCATGACGCCAGTCGCGCGCGGCTGTGCCTGAGCGCGGCGGATATCGAACGCTGTCGCCAGGATAACGCGCTGGCGATGGTGGCGCACATAGAAGGTGCTGGCGGGTTCGACGCGCAAGGCGAAGATCTGCAGGCCTTTTATCGCGCCGGGGTGCGCAGCATTGGTCCGTTCTGGAACATCGCCAATCGCTTCGGCTGCGGGGTCACCGGCGCCTTTCCCGGCAGCCCGGACAGCGGGCCGGGTCTCACTCGCGAGGGCATTGCGCTCATCGCTCAGGCCAACGCCCTGAAGATGCAGATCGATGTTTCGCACATGAATGAACAGGCCTTTTGGGATACCGCCCACCATTCCACCGCCCCACTGGTGGCCACCCACTCTAATGCCCACGCCCTGTGCCCACAGCCGCGCAATCTGACCGACCGGCAACTGCGGGCGATCCGCGACAGCGGAGGCGTAGTGGGCGTCAATTTCGGCAATGCTTTCCTGCGCGCCGACGGACGGCGCGACAGCGACACGCCCATAACCACCATTGTCCGGCATATCGACTATCTTATTAACATAATGGGTGAGGATCATGTGGCTCTCGGCTCGGATTTTGACGGCATCACCCTGCCCGACGAGCTGGGGGATGTGGCCGGCTTACCGCGGCTTATCAATGCCTTGCGGGACAATGGCTATGATCAATTGGTGCTGGATAAGCTGCTGTGGAACAACTGGCTGCGGGTATTAAAAAAGGTTTGGCAACAATAGGTTATATTGTAAACATAAAGTTAATTCCTTACAGATTCCGGGTTGATCTCTCTCCCGGTGAAGCGCAATATGCGGCGGCCGTCACAGATCCAGCATTATCCGTGAGGCCTGTCGTCATTTTTAAGAGGAACAAAACATGTGGAAGAAACCTGCTTTTATCGATTTACGTCTCGGTCTGGAAGTGACGCTGTACATTTCTAACCGTTAATCGCCCCGCCCGCCGTTCGCGCGGGCACCTTCATTCATTACCCGGTCCGTCTTCATGTTCATTAAAGTCCTCGGCTCCGCCGCCGGCGGCGGTTTCCCGCAATGGAACTGCAACTGCGCCAACTGTCAGGGTCTGCGCAACGGCACCATTCAGGCCAGTGCCCGCACCCAGTCGTCGATCATCGTCAGCGATAACGGCAAAGAGTGGGTGCTGTGCAATGCCTCGCCGGATATCAGCCAGCAGATTGCCCATACCCCCGAGTTAAATAAACCCGGCGTACTGCGCGGGACGTCTATCGGCGGCATTATTCTCACCGACAGCCAGATCGACCACACCACCGGGTTGCTGAGCCTGCGCGAAGGCTGCCCGCACCAGGTGTGGTGCACGCCGGAGGTTCATGAGGATCTCTCTACCGGCTTCCCGGTGTTTACCATGCTGCGACACTGGAACGGCGGCCTGGTGCATCATCCCATCGCCCCGCAGCAGCCTTTTACCGTTGACGCCTGCCCTGATTTGCAGTTTACCGCCGTGCCTATCGCCAGCAACGCGCCGCCCTATTCGCCGTATCGCGACCGGCCGCTGCCGGGCCATAACGTGGCGCTGTTTATCGAAAACCGCCGCAACGGGCAGACGCTGTTCTATGCCCCGGGGCTGGGTGAGCCGGATGAAGCCCTTCTGCCGTGGCTGCAAAAAGCGGACTGTCTGCTGATCGATGGCACCGTCTGGCAGGATGACGAGCTGCAGGCCGCCGGCGTTGGGCGCAATACCGGCCGTGATATGGGACACCTGGCGCTCAGCGATGAGCACGGGATGATGGCCCTGCTGGCCTCCCTGCCGGCAAAACGCAAAATTCTCATTCATATTAATAACACCAACCCGATCCTTAACGAGCAGTCTCCCCAGCGCCAGGCGCTAACGCAACAGGGGATTGAAGTGAGCTGGGACGGGATGGCAATCACCCTTCAGGATACCGCATGCTGATCACCGACACGCTGTCGCCGCAGGCCTTTGAAGAGGCTCTGCGGGCTAAAGGCGCCTTCTACCATATTCACCACCCTTACCACATCGCCATGCATAACGGCGAAGCGACCCGCGAGCAAATTCAGGGTTGGGTGGCGAACCGGTTTTATTACCAGACCACCATTCCGCTGAAAGACGCGGCGATTATGGCCAACTGCCCGGATGCGCAGACGCGTCGCAAATGGGTGCAGCGGATCCTCGACCACGACGGTAGCCACGGCGAAGATGGCGGGATTGAAGCCTGGCTGCGGCTGGGGGAAGCGGTCGGTTTGAGCCGCGACGACCTGCTCAGCGAGCGTCACGTGCTGCCCGGCGTGCGCTTCGCGGTGGATGCCTATCTTAATTTCGCTCGTCGCGCCTGCTGGCAGGAGGCGGCCTGCAGCTCCCTGACCGAGCTGTTCGCCCCACAGATCCATCAGTCGCGCCTCGACAGCTGGCCGCAGCACTATCCGTGGATCAAAGAGGAAGGCTATTTTTACTTCCGCAGTCGTTTGAGCCAGGCTAACCGCGACGTTGAGCATGGTCTGGCGCTGGCGAAGACCTACTGTGACAGCGCTGAAAAACAGAACCGGATGCTGGAGATCCTGCAGTTTAAGCTCGACATCCTGTGGTCGATGCTCGATGCCATGACCATGGCCTACGCTCTGCAGCGCCCGCCCTATCACACGGTCACCGACAAGGCGGCCTGGCACACGACCCGACTGGTGTAATCATGCAAAAAACGTCCATCGTTGCCTTTCGTCGCGGCTACCGACTGCAGTGGGAAGCCGCCCAGGAGAGTCATGTGATCCTCTATCCGGAGGGAATGGCTAAACTCAATGAGACCGCCGCGGCGATCCTCGAGCTGGTCGATGGCCGGCGCGACGTCGCGGCGATTAGCGCCATGCTTAACGAACGTTTCCCGGAAGCCGGCGGCGTCGATGACGACGTCGTCGAGTTCCTGCAGATCGCCTGTCAACAGAAGTGGATCACCTGCCGTGAGCCAGAATAAACCCGCCGTCAATCCGCCGCTGTGGCTGCTGGCGGAGCTGACCTACCGCTGCCCGCTGCAGTGTCCCTACTGTTCCAATCCGCTGGACTTCGCCCGGCAGGAAAAGGAGCTGACCACCGAACAATGGATCGAGGTCTTTCGCCAGGCGCGAGCGATGGGCAGCGTACAGCTGGGCTTTTCCGGCGGCGAGCCGCTGACCCGTAAAGATCTGCCGGAGCTGATCCGCGCCGCGCGCGACCTCGGGTTCTATACCAACCTGATCACCTCGGGAATTGGGCTAACCGAGAGCAAACTCGACGCCTTCAGCGAGGCCGGACTGGACCATATCCAGATTAGCTTCCAGGCCAGCGATGAGGTGCTCAACGCCGCTCTTGCCGGCAATAAAAAAGCCTTCCAGCAGAAGCTGGCGATGGCCAGAGCGGTGAAAGCGCGCGACTACCCGATGGTGCTGAACTTCGTCCTCCACCGGCATAACATCGACCAGCTCGATAAAATTATCGAGCTGTGCATTGAGCTGGAAGCCGATGACGTCGAGCTCGCCACCTGCCAGTTTTACGGCTGGGCGTTTCTTAATCGCGAGGGGTTACTGCCGACCCGGGAACAGATCGCCCGCGCCGAGCAGGTGGTCGCCGATTACCGGCAGAAAATGGCCGCCAGCGGTAACCTCACCAACCTGCTATTCGTCACCCCGGACTATTACGAGGAACGCCCGAAAGGCTGTATGGGCGGCTGGGGATCGATTTTCCTCAGCGTCACTCCGGAAGGCACTGCGTTGCCGTGCCACAGCGCGCGCCAGCTGCCGGTGGCGTTCCCGTCGGTGCTGGAGCAGAGTCTGGAATCGATCTGGTATGACTCGTTCGGCTTCAACCGTTATCGCGGGTATGACTGGATGCCGGAGCCGTGCCGCTCCTGTGATGAAAAAGAGAAAGACTTCGGCGGCTGCCGCTGTCAGGCCTTTATGCTGACCGGCAGCGCCGATAACGCCGACCCGGTGTGCAGCAAATCCCCACATCATCACAAAATCCTTGAGGCCCGGCGCGAAGCGGCCTGCAGCGACATCAAAGTCAGCCAGCTGCAGTTCCGCAACCGTACCCGCTCGCAGCTTATCTACAAAACCCGGGAACTGTAATGACGCTGGCGACCCGCACTGTCACTCTGCCGGGCGGCCTGCAGGCTACCCTGGTTCATCAGCCGCAGGCCGATCGCGCGGCGGCCCTGGTGCGGGTTGCCGCCGGCAGCCACCATGAACCGTCGTGCTTCCCCGGTCTGGCGCACCTGCTGGAACACCTGCTGTTTTACGGCGGTGAGCGCTACCGCAATGATGAACGGCTGATGAGCTGGGTGCAGCGCCAGGCAGGGAATGTGAATGCCACCACCCTATCCAGCCACAGCGCTTTCTTTTTCGAGGTCGCCGCCGAGGATCTGGCTGACGGCGTCGCGCGCCTGCAGGAGATGCTGCAGGCGCCGCTGCTGCTCAGGGACGATATTCAACGCGAAGTCGCGGTTATCGACGCCGAAAACCGCCTGATCCAACAGCATGAGTTGTCGCGACGGGAAGCCGCCGTGCGTCACGCCGCCATCGCGCCCGCGGCGTTTCGCCGCTTTCAGGTCGGCGACGCCGGGTCGCTGGGGGAGGATTTCCTCGCGCTACAGGCGGCCTTACGTGACTTTCACCGCAGCCACTACGTCGCCCGCCGGATGCAACTCTGGCTGCAGGGGCCGCAGTCGCTGGAGGTGCTCGGCGAACTGGCGACCCGTTTCGCCACTGGGCTTGCCCCGGGCGAGGCACCGCCGCCAGCGCCGCCGCTCAGTCTGGGCGAGCCCCCTCAACTGCAGTTGGCCGTCTCCAGCCAGCCCGCGCTGTGGCGCTGCCCGCTGATCGCCTTAAGTGACAATGTCACGTTACTGCGCGAGTTTTTGCTGGATGAAGCCCCCGGTAGCCTGATGGCCGGCCTGCGCCAGCGCGGGATGGCCGAGGACGTGGCGCTGAACTGGCTGTATCAGGATCAGCACTTCGGCTGGCTGGCGCTGATTTTCGCCAGCGACCGGCCGGAACAGGTCGACCGGCAGATAACCCACTGGTTGCAGGCGCTACAGCAGACGACGCCTGAGCAGCAGCAACACTACTATCAGCTGTCCCGGCGCCGTTTTCAGGCGCTGTCGCCCCTCGATCAGCTGCGCCAGCGGGCATTCGGCTTTGCCCCCGGGGCGCCGCCCACCGGGTTCGCCGATTTTTGCGCCGCCCTGCTGGCCGCCCCCACGGTCAGCCTGGCCTGCCAGACGCAGCCCCCCGGAGCAACGGTAGCCACCCAGGGCTTTAGCCTGCCGCTCAGCCGCTGGTCGCCACGTCCGGTCTCTGACCCGGCGCTGGCATTCGCTTTTTATCCGCAGGCCGCTGGCGAGCTCGTGGCCGAAAGCCCGGCGGAAGCCGCGCCACTGCGTCACCTCCCGTCACCGGGAGAGCCGCCGACGCTCCTGCTGCGACCGCCCTTCTACTGCTCGCCCACGCCGGCCGGGGGGCTGGCGCGCGGGGAACAGCTGCGTCCATTACTTGCCGCCCTGCGCCATGCCGGGGGACACGGCGAGTGGCATCTGTTCGACGGCAGCTGGCAGCTGATCCTGCAGTTGCCTGCGTCCGGCCAACGGCCGGAGGCGATTCTGCAGGCCATCGTGCGGCAGCTCGCGCTCCCGGTCGCCCCGCTGCCCCCACCGCCGGAGAGTATTGCGATCCGTCATCTCATGGCCCAGCTCCCCGAACGGCTGGGTACGTCAGCGCACCAGGAAGGTTGGCTGGCGGCCCTGATTGGCGGCAGCGCGGAAGATGCGCAGTGGGTAGCGCGTCAGCTGAGCCGGCTTACCGTCCCGGTTAATCCGCCGATGCCCGCTCCGGCCCCCTGCCGCGGCGGCGTCGAGCGGCTGGCTTATCCCCGGGGCGACACGGCGCTACTGGTCTTTCTTCCGCTGCCGGAAGGCGCTCCGCTGGCGGCCCTGCGGGTGCTGGCGCAGTTCTGCGAGCCGCCGTTTTTCCAGCGCCTGCGGGTGGAGCAGCAGATAGGCTATGTGGTGAGCTGCCGCTATCAGCGCGTTGCCGATCGCGATGGGCTGCTGATGGCGCTCCAGTCCCCGGAACGCCGTCCCGGAGAACTCCTCCGCTGCTGTAAAACCTTTCTGCGCCAGCTGGACCCCATGGATGAGGCGACCTTCAGGTTGTTACAGCAGCGGCTGGCCGCTCAGGCCCGCTCCCGGGTACCGCCGAAGGTGCGCGCCCTGGACGCGCTGCGCCAGGAGTATAACTTGCCGGGGGTGACGCCGCAGGCGGCTGACGCGCTGCGCGTTGAAGAGGTGGTCGCCCTGTGGCGTGAGATGACCCGCCGGCGTCGTCGCTGGCGAGTGCTGTTCACGACAGGGAGTTAATGGCCGGGGGCATCCGGGGTCAGAAAGTCGCTGACGAAGCGGGTGAGGATCGCCGCGGCCTGCGGGCTCTCCTGGACCTCCTCGTGTAACTGTTGTGGGTCGATGCCTTCCGCCTGCAGCACCGCCTCCCGGTAGCGGATCAGCGAGCGGGCAATCGGCGCGGTGAATTCCGGGTGAAACTGCGTGGAGACCGCCTGCGGCCCGTAGCGCACAATCTGGTGGGGATCGTGGGAGGATGCGGCCAGCACGGTAGCCCCCTCCGGCAAACGGGTCACGGTTTGCAAATGGCTCAAATGCGCGGGGAATGTCGCTGGCAGGCCGCTCAGCAGCGGGTCATCGACACCCCACGGCGAAAGCGCAATCGTTTTGCTGCCGCTTTCCCGCCCGGCAGGATGGTAAGCCACCTCACCGCCCAGCGCATGGGCCATCAGTTGATGACCATAGCAGACGCCGAACAGCGGCATGCCGATAGCCACCGCCTGACGGATCCAGTCGGCGGTCCGTTCGCTCCATGCCAGGCGATCGGACACCATTGCCCACGAACCGGTGAGAACCGCCACGGTCTGGCGATCCGGCGCCGGCAGCGGTTCATCTTCAAAGACCCGCACCGCGGTCAGCTGCGCCTGCCACGGCGCCAGCAGCGTACGGAACCAGTGCGGCAGATCGCCATGCTCCTCGCGGATGGCTGCCGGCGGCGTGCCGGTCTGAACCAGCAATAATCGGTTACGTGTCACCCTTCCTCCTCGCTCCGGGTCATGTTCCTGCCATCACTATGCCGCCCGGAAAGCCGCGGGACAAATAACCAATATCTATGAACGGTGCGCGTCCGGAATAAGTCCAGCCGCTTACTGGGCATCGGCGCTGTCACGCTGCGGCACGTCAGCCGCCGCTGATGACGCCTGCTGCGGAACAAAGATGTGGTCCAGAATGGCGCGCGCCGTCGGTCCGGCCACCACCCCATCCCCGCCGCCGTTCTCCAGGATCAGCGCCATCGCCACCTTCGGATGCTGATAAGGGGCAAACAGGGTATAGAAGATATGGTCGCGCAGACGCACCGGGATCATTTTGGCGTTATAGGTCTGGTTTTGCTTCAGGCTGAACACCTGCGAGGTGCCGGACTTCGCCGCGATCTGGTACGGCGCGGTATGGAACAGCTTGTAGCCGGTGCCGTTGGGCAGATTCGCCATCCCATACATGCCGTTGCGCACAATGCCCCAGTATGGCGATTTCGGATCGCCCACCTGCGGCAGGTTCGCCGGCTGCTGATAACGTTCCACATGGTTGCCCTGCTTCATCGAATAGAGCAGATGCGGATCCTGCACCTTGCCATTGTTCAGCAGGGTGGTGAGCGCCTTCACCATCTGAATTGGCGTGGCGATCCAGTACCCCTGGCCGATGCCGACCGAGATGGTGTCCCCCTGATACCAGGGCTTTTTATGCACCCGCTGTTTCCACTCCCGGCTGGGCAGTACGCCGGCATACTCCTCATTAAGGTCGATGCCGGTGGACTGGCCGTAACCAAACTTGCTCAGCCACTCATGGATCCGGTCAATGCCCATCTCGAAAGCGACCTGATAGAAAAAGGTGTCAGCCGACTCTTCGATGGCTTTGGTCACGTTGAGCATCCCGTGGCCGGTCTTCAGCCAGTCGCGGTAGCGGCGTTGCGTGCCCGGCAGCGTCCACGTCGGCGCGCCGAAGAAGGTGGTGTTCGGGGTGATGACCCCTGCGGAGAGCGCCGACAGCGCCATATAGGGCTTCACCGTCGAGGCCGGGGGATACAGCCCCTGGGTGACGCGGTTGATCAGCGGCCGGTCCGGATTATCGAGCAGCGATTTATAGGCCTGATAGCCAATGCCTTTGACGAACGGATTAGGATCGTAGCTGGGGCTGGAGACCATCGCCAGCACGCCGCCATCCCGGGGATCGACCACCACCACCGCCGCGCGCTGCCCCTTCAGCACCGACTCAATATACTGCTGCAGGTGCAGGTCGAGGGTCAGATAGAGGTTTTTCCCGGCCACCGGCGGTACCTCTTTCAGCAGACGCACCACCCGGCCGTGGTTATCGACCTCCACTTCCTGATAGCCGGTGGTGCCGTGGAGCGCTTTTTCGTAATAGCCCTCGATCCCCTGCTTGCCGATATTGTGGTCGGCAGCATAGTTCTCCTCTTCGCCGTCTTTCGCCAGCCGCTGCAGGTCGTTGTCGTTAATTTTCGACACATAGCCCACCACGTGCGCCAGCTCGGCGCCGTACGGGTATTCGCGCTGCTGATAGCTCTCCACCGTCACGCCGGGGAAACGGAATTCGTTAACCGCGAAGCGCGCCACCTCCACGTCGCTGAGGTCGGACTTCAGCGTCACCGCTTTATAGCGGCTGTTGTGGTGCATATCGTCGCGGAAGCTGGCGATGTCATCCGGCGTCAGGTCGACGATCGGCGTCAGGCTTTGCAGCAGCGCGGTCATATCGGGAATTTTGCTCGGGATCACCTGCAGGCGATACAGGGTAATGTTCTGCACCAGCGGAATGCCATTGCGATCGAATATCAGCCCGCGGCTGGGGGCGATGGGCAGCATCTTAATGTCGTTCTGGTTCGATCGGGTCTGGTAGAAATCATGCTGCTCCACCTGCAGATGGTAGAGGTTGGCGATCAGCACGCCAAAGCAGACCACCACCAGCAGAAAAGCAATTGCGGCCCGGCGGATAAACAGCATCTCTTCCGCGGAGTGGTCGCGAATTTCATCTCTCAAAAGGGGCATTAGCGGTACATCACCTGAATCACAAGAAAAGCCAACAGCGTAACGGCCGGGAAGCATAGCCTTATCGCGGCGCCAGCCCTACTGAAAGGTTGCTAATGATCTGGCAGAAATGTTTCAGCATGTTAGAGCGTGGGAAGCCTTTCTGTGCAGGAGAAAGGCATCAGAGTGCGAGGTTAGCCAGCAACGGGGACGGCTGGCATCTGTTTACACGATCAACCCGCTTATTTTCTGGCCTCAAAAGCGATCTTAACCGCCATTCCCGCCAGTACCGTCGCCATCAGCCAGCGTTGAAATTGTTGCCAGCCCGGCCGCCGACCAAGAAATAACGCCACCTGCCCGGCCAGCAAGATAATCATGCCGTTCACCGCCACGCTGATGATCACCTGGGTACAGCCTAATATTAACGACTGACTGAGCACGCTGCCGAGTCCAGGGGTGATAAACTGCGGCAGCAGGGACAGATACAGGATGGCAACTTTGGGGTTCGCCAGGCTGGTGAGGAATCCCATCAGAAACAGCTTACGCCCACTGTCCGCGGGTAAGTCGCGCACCGCAAATATCGGCCGCCCTCCCGGTTTGATCGCCTGCCACGCCAGATAGAGCAAATAAGCGACCCCGCATAAACGCAAGGCATCGTAGGCGTATGGGACCGCGAAAACCAACGCGGTGATGCCGAAAGCGGCACACAACATATAGAAGAAAAATCCCACGGCCACGCCGGCAAGGGAGATAAAGCCAGCGCGTTTTCCCTGGCAAATCGAACGCGAAGTGAGATACATCATGTTGGGGCCTGGGGTTAACACCAACCCCAGCGCCACCACGGCAAAGGCCATTAATGAAGCGAATTCAGGCATAACTTATCTCCAGCTATCGGTAATGCCCAGGCGCGCGGCGACGTCGACCATGCTCCCCGACAGTATTCTGTCTTCAGCGCCAGTCACATGGTGCCTAAGTATTAGCTTATTCTGTGTCCGCCAACAACCCCCGTACCGAACATTCGTTACGCTCGCGCAACGGACAGCCCTCATCCTTTTCTCGCAGGAAAATTGTCATATCTCAAACAATTAGCAATCCGGCTCCCTGATTGACGCAGATCGTTTCCTTTGCCGTCTCGTTACGTCTATGGTTAATGGTGAGGTTTATACTAACCGCCAGGTCTACCTGGTCATATAAGGGGATGTTTACCCTTCGTTGAACGGAATTAGCTATTAAATCTGTAGACTCATTCAAATATCGCTTATTGGTAGCAGTGTATATCGTAATGGCATTCACAAAAGCAAACGGAGCCTGATATGAGCACGTCTAACGACCCATCCAACAACGCATCCGCCGGAAAGTGCCCTTTCCACGCCGAGACGCCAAAACAGAGCGCCGGCAGCGGCACCGGCAACCGCGACTGGTGGCCTAACCAGCTGCGTGTCGATCTGCTGAACCAGCACTCCAGTCGTTCCAACCCGTTGGGTGAGGATTTTAACTACAGGGAAGAGTTTAAAAAGCTCGACTACTCCGCGCTGAAAGCTGACCTCAGAGCGTTGCTGACCGACTCGCAAGAGTGGTGGCCGGCAGACTGGGGTAGCTATATTGGCTTGTTTATTCGCATGGCCTGGCACGGCGCCGGCACCTACCGCACCGTTGACGGTCGCGGCGGCGCAGGCCGTGGGCAGCAGCGCTTTGCGCCGCTGAACTCCTGGCCAGACAACGTCAGTCTCGATAAAGCCCGTCGTCTGCTGTGGCCAGTAAAACAGAAATATGGCCAGAAAATCTCCTGGGCCGACCTTTACATGCTGGCGGGTAACGTCGCTCTGGAAAACGCCGGCTTCCGCACCTTTGGCTTTGGCGCCGGTCGTGAAGATGTTTGGGAACCGGATCTGGACGTCGACTGGGGCGATGAGAAAGAGTGGCTGGCCCACCGTCACCCGGAAAGCCTGGCCAAACAGGCCATCGGCGCCACCGAAATGGGGCTAATCTACGTCAACCCTGAAGGACCGAACGCCAGCGGCGAGCCGTTGTCCGCCGCAGCGGCCATTCGCGCCACCTTCGGCAATATGGCGATGGACGATGAAGAGATTGTCGCCCTGATCGCCGGCGGCCATACGCTGGGCAAAACCCACGGCGCCGCCGAAACCAGCCACGTCGGCGCCGAGCCGGAAGCCGCCCCACTGGAAGCGCAAGGCCTGGGCTGGCACTCCAGCTACGGCAGCGGCGCAGGTGCGGATGCCATCACCTCCGGTCTGGAAGTGGTCTGGACGCAGACGCCCACCCAGTGGAGCAACTACTTCTTCGAGAACCTGTTTAAATATGAATGGGTGCAGACCCGCAGCCCGGCTGGCGCTATCCAGTTCGAAGCCAAAGATGCGCCGGAAATTATCCCGGATCCGTTTAATCCGGGGAAAAAGCGCAAACCGACCATGCTGGTCACCGACCTGACCCTGCGCTTCGACCCGGAGTTTGAAAAGATCTCCCGCCGCTTCCTCAACGATCCGCAGGCCTTTAACGAGGCGTTTGCCCGGGCGTGGTTCAAGCTGACCCACCGTGATATGGGGCCAAAATCCCGTTACCTCGGTCCGGAAGTGCCGAAAGAAGATCTGATTTGGCAGGATCCGCTGCCGGCAGCGACTCATCAGCCGAGCGCTGAGGATATCGCCAGCCTGAAAACCGCCATCGCCGGCGCCGGCCTGTCGGTCAGTGAGCTGGTCTCGGTCGCCTGGGCTTCCGCCTCCACCTTCCGCGGCGGCGATAAGCGCGGCGGCGCCAACGGCGCACGCCTGGCCCTCGCTCCGCAGAAAGACTGGCCGGTCAATGCTATCGCCAGCCGGGTGCTGCCGACTCTGCAGGCGATCCAGCGCGCCTCCGGCAAAGCGTCGTTAGCCGATATCATCCTGCTGGCTGGCGTGGTCGGCGTTGAGCAGGCGGCCGCTGCCGCCGGCGTCAGCGTTAACGTGCCGTTTACCCCAGGCCGCGTCGACGCCCTGCCTGAGCAGACCGACGTCGAGTCGTTTGACCTGCTGCAGCCGCTGGCGGATGGCTTCCGCAACTATCGCCGTATCGAAGGCGGTGTCTCGACGGAAACGCTGCTGATCGATAAAGCCCAGCAGCTCACGCTAACCGCCCCGGAAATGACCGTGCTGGTCGGTGGCTTGCGCGTACTGGGCGCGAACTACGACGGCAGCAAACACGGGGTGTTCACCGACCGCGTCGGCGTGCTCAGCAATGACTTCTTCGTCAACCTGCTGGATATGGCCACCGTCTGGAAAGCGGCCGATGACCACGCGGAGCTGTTTACCGGCAGCGACCGTAAAACCGGCGAGGCGAAGTACAGCGCCACCCGCGTGGATCTGGTGTTTGGTTCCAACTCTGTACTGCGCGCGCTGGCGGAAGTATACGCCTGCGCCGACGGGCAGCAGAAGCTGGTGCATGACTTCGTCGCCGCCTGGACTAAGGTGATGAATCTCGACCGTTTCGATCTGTAATCCCCCCGCCCCGGCACCCGCCGGGGCGTTTTGCTTATACCGCCCGCGGCAACTGTTGCAGGCGACTCCGCGTACGCTGAATATCCTCCAGTTCCACCCCGGCCACCAGCGTCTCCAGATCGCAGCAGGTTACCAGCAGCAGGCGGATCTGCTTTTCATACAGCACATCGATCACGTTGATAAAGCGCTGCTGGGCCGCCGGCCCCACCGTAGCCAGCGGCGGCACCTCTTCCAGTAACCAGACCGTATAGCTTTCGCTGAGCGTCAGATAGTCCATCACCGCCGTGGCGGCCTGACAGAGCTGGGCAAAGGTGAAGTGGAGCAGAGTGGATGACGCCGTGGCAGCCAGCAGGGTGCGATAACCTACCGTCAGCGAAACCGGTTCGGCAGGTAACGACGGCAGGTCATACAGCTGACGCTGTTGTGTATTCGGATTAACCCACATCCGCCCGCTGCAGAAGGCATTATCGACGCTCAGATGACGCTGGCGATAATCCTCCTCACCGTTCAGCGCGACGACCGCCAGGTGGGCGCGGATCAGCGCGATCGACGGTAAAAAGCGATCGTGATACAGCGGATTGGGCAGCAGCATCTCCGGCGGATAGTTTGACGTCGCCAACAGCACAATACCGCGCTGAAAGAGATGCGCCAGTAAGACCTTGATCAGCATCGCGTCGCCAGGGTCGTGAAGATGAAATTCGTCGAAGCACAGCAGGCGACAGCCGGAAGTCATCTGCCTCATCACCGCCTGCAGGTCGGGCGCGCCGGGAGCATTCAGCCGCTGATGTAGCTCGCGGAAGAAGTGATGAAAATGGACCCGCCGCCGGGCGGCGAGCGGCAGGCTGGCAAAAAAGTGGTCGAGGATAAAACTTTTCCCCCGCCCGGTCCGCCCCCAGACGTACAGCCCCTGCGGCGTACCAGCCGCGGACAACAGCTGCTGGCCCAGAGCATCCAGGCGAGCGATCAGCGACAGCTGATCGTCATCGAGCGTCAGACGCGCCCGCGCCGCCTGCTCGGCCATCACACGGGTAAAGCGAAACTCAGTCGCCATCTCTGGCTGATCTGAATACGACGCCATACATCCCTCTTTTAACATTCTTATAACCTCCTGCGAGGAGGCCATTCTAGCCGCTTTCCTGCGGGTTGGCGAATCGCACAACGGGAAATACCGTCCGCGGTGATTTACTTCAATTCTTCGCCTGGCATGCGGCGTAAACTAGCATGAATCTCATTTTTCATGGTGTACCGCGATATCTTGCGCTAAAGATTGCAGCTAACGCGTAGGATTAAAAATATAAAACTATTAACAATCAATTAACATTAGCAGGCAAACCATTCATCCTGAGGAATACAACACCATGTCTACCACCCAGGTTCTCGGCGGCGCGCCTTATGCCTCGCCAGGACAACCGCACGCCAGCTTAACCGGACGCATTGATGCGCTGCCCGCCTCCTTCGGTTTATGGTCGTTTATCACCCTGCTCTCCCTCGGTGGCTTCTTCGAGCTCTACGACCTGTTCCAGACCGGGTATATCAGCGCAGGGCTGCTGGCCGACGGGATTTTCCACACCGGGCAGGCGGGGATATTCGGGATTGCCGATCAGGCGGCTTTTGCCTCCGCCACCTTTATGGGGCTGTTTATTGGCGCCAGTCTGTTGGCGCCGCTGGCGGACAGGCTGGGGCGACGTCTGACGTTTATGGTGGCGCTCGCCTGGTACGGCCTCTTTTCGCTGCTGATGGCGACGCAGAGCAGCGCGGAAGGGGTGATCTTTTTCCGCTTTCTGGTGGGGATCGGCCTCGGTATTGAGCTGGTGACCATTGACACCTATCTCAGCGAATGGATGCCAACCCATCTGCGCAATAAAGCGTTTGCTTTCGCTTTCTTCATCCAGTTCCTGTCGGTTCCGGCGGTGGCGCTGATGTCCTGGATGCTGGTGCCAACCACCCTCTTCGGCCTCAGCGGCTGGCGCTGGGTGATCATCTTTGGCGCGCTGTTCTCGCTGGCGATCTGGTTTATCCGCAAAAAGCTGCCAGAGTCAGCGCGCTGGCTGGAAAGCAAAGGGCGGCATGATGACGCGCATGCGGTGATGAGTGAGATGGAAGCCCGCTGTGGCGTGACGCCGTCGCCGAAGCATGCGCATGCGCATGCGGCACAGAGCGTCGTCAAACGCGGCACCTTCCGCGAAATCTGGGCGCCGCAGTATCGGCAGCGCACCCTGATGCTAATGGTGATGAACTTCTTCCAGGCGATCGGCTTCTTCGGCTTTGGCAACTGGCTGCCGGCGCTGCTCTCCGGTCAGGGGGCCAGCATCACTCACAGTCTGCTGTACGCCTTCTTTATCACCCTCGCCTATCCTCTGGGCTGCCTGTTCTGCACCCGCTTCGTGCATCGCTTTGAGAACAAGTGGCAAATTGTCCTCTCCGCGCTGATGACTGTCATCTTCGGGACCCTGTTCGCCCTGCAAAACAGCCCGATTCTGCTGGTGATCTGCGGGTTTATGATCACCTGGTCCAACGCCTGGCTGACCATCAGCTACCACGCCTACCAGGCCGAGGTGTTCCCGACCCATATTCGCGCCCGCGCCGTCGGCTTCTGCTACTCGTTCAGCCGGCTCTCCACCGCGGTGACCAGCATCCTGATCGGCATTATTCTGCAATACGCCGGCACGCCGGGGGTGATTAGCTTTATCGTCGTCAGTATGCTGATGGTGATGCTGTCGGTAGGGATCTTCGGCCCCAAAACGCGGGGTATTCGTCTGGAGAATATCTGAGGTTGTCGCAGGGACTGGCCTCAGCCAAAAATCCCCTGCGCCTCGGCGAAGCATTTTTCCGCCAGGGTTGATACCGGCTCCTGCTGGCGCATAATGAGCGCCAGCTGTGAATCGACCTGGGTTTCGGCGATCGGCAGAATTTCAAGATTATCGCTCAGCGCTTCGAGGCCGTTGTTGAGCGGCATAATCGCGCAGCAGATCCCCGCCTGCACCGCCTGGATAATCTGAAACGTCGAATCGCTTTCAAAAACATACTTCGGCGTTAGCCCTTTAGCCTTAAAGCTGATTTCAATGGATTCCCGGTAGTACATTCCCTTGGTCAGAAAACCGAGGGGCAACGTCGCCAGCGCCTCCCACCCCGGCGTCGCACCGCTGAAGTCGAAATGGCGTTTATCATGCAGGAGCCCCATCCGGGTTTGCGGCAACCGGGCGACCTTAAACAGGCGCTGGTCCAGATGCTGCAGATAGCAAATGCCCAGATCCAACTGGTTACGGCTGACGCCATCGATAATCTGCTCCGAGGTCATCGACAGCAGGCTAAACTGCAGCGCCGGGTATTTCTCCGCCAGCGGTTTAATCAGCTGCATCGGGTTCAGGCTCGCCAGCGGCACCATGCCGACCCGCAGCTGACCGACCATCTGCCCGCGACAGATCGCCGCCTCTGCCGCCAGACCATCATGGGCAGCCAGCACCGCCCGCGCCCAGGCCAGGATCCGCTCACCTTCCGGGGTAAACCCCTCAAAGCGCTGGCCGCGCTGAATAAGCGTCAGGTTCAGCTCCTCTTCCAGATTACGAATGCGCATGGAGAGGGTCGGCTGAGTAATATGGCAGGCCGCCGCCGCCTGGCCAAAATGGCGCGTCTGATCGAGCGCGATCAAATACTTGAGTTGCTTAATATCCATTCTCTTTCCCGTTTGAACCCCGCCGTTCACCCCCGGGGCCGCGCACAGGTTACCAGAATGTTAGTTTCAGTAGCGATAAATTCAAGCGAGGATATCACGAGGTGCTGTGGGGCGCAGGACGGCGCGATGCCGCCCTGCGCCCTGCTTTTTAGCGTACGCCGGCCAGCGGACGGATCTCTTTCGAGCGCAGCGTCAGACGAACGGGAACCGACTTATATGAAGGGGTGCCGCTCTCTTCATCCAGATAGTTCAGCGGCACCAGCACGTTGGCTTCCGGATAATAGGCCCCGACGGTGCCGGGCGCGATGCCGTAGGCTACCACCGTGATATCTTCCAGCGTCAGCTCGCTGTCTGGCAGCGCGGTATGAATATCTACCCGATCGCCATGTTCCAGCCCCTGGGCAGCCATGTCCTGTTCATTCATAAACAGCACGTCGCGGCGGCCAAAAACACCGCGGTAGCGGTCATCCATCGCGTAGATGGTGGTGTTGTACTGATCATGACTGCGCAGCGTCACTAAGCGCATCACATCTTCGCCCTCCACCACCACGTTCTCATGCACCCCTTTGAAGACGGAGAACATCGCTTTACCGGTGGCCGTTGGCCAGATGCGCTCGGTCGGCGGTAGCGGCATGCGGAAGCCCCCTGGATGACGAATACGCTGGTTATACTCCTCGAACCCCGGAATGGTCTGTTCGATCAGATCGCGAATGCGGTCGTAATCTTCCACCAGATACAGCCAGTCCACTTTGCTGGCCGGCAGAGTGGCCTTCGCCAGACCGGCGACAATCGCCGGCTCCGAGCGCAGCGTCGGCGAGGCGGGCTTAAGCTTGCCTGACGACGCATGCACCATCGACATCGAATCCTCGACAGTGATCGACTGCCGGCCGCTGGCCTGCAGGTCAAGCTCGGTGCGGCCCAGACACGGCAGAATAAAGGTCTCTTTCGCCGTCAGCAGGTGCGAGCGGTTGAGCTTGGTGCCGACGTGAACGCTAAGCTCAAGGCCGCGCATCGCCGGGAAGGCGCGTTCGTGATCCGGCATCGCCACAGCGAAGTTGCCCCCGAGGCAAATCAGGGCTTTGGCGTCGCCGGCGATCATGGCCTCCAGGGCCTTCACCGCATCGTGACCATGATGCCGCGGCGGCGTAATCCCCATCACCCGCTGCAGGCTGTCGAGGAAGGCCGCAGAGGGTTTTTCACTGATCCCGACGGTGCGGTTTCCCTGCACGTTTGAGTGGCCGCGCAGCGGACAGATGCCAGCGCCCGGCTTGCCGATGTTGCCGCGCATCAGCAGCAGGTCGGCAATCAGACGGACGTTGGAAGTGCCTTTATTATGCTGGGTAATACCCATGCCGTAGGTGACGATGGTGGCCCTGGATTTGGCGTAAGCCACGGCGACCTGGGTCAGGGATTCGCGCGTCAGGCCGGACTCCTGTTCGATATCCTGCCAGCGGGTGGCATGCAGATCCTCGGCGAAGGCAGAGAATCCCTGGGTATGCTGGGTAATAAACGCGTGGTCGAGCACATTGCCCTGCTCCTCCTCCAGCTGCAGCAGCGCTTTGGCGATCCCTTTCAGCGCCGCCGCGTCACCGCCGGCCCGCACCTGGTAGTAGGTCGAAGCGATCGGCGTCGAGCGCCGGGTCGCCATCTCCATCACGTTCTGCGGGTCGGCAAAACGCTCCAGCGCCCGCTCACGCAGCGGATTGAAAACGATAATCGGCACGCCGCGGCGGGAAAGCTCATGCAGGGTGCCCATCATCCGTGGGTGGTTGGTGCCCGGATTATGGCCGATGGAGATCACCAGCTCGGTCTGGTCAAAATCGTCGAGGGAGACGGTGCCTTTGCCAATCCCGATCGACTGCGGCAGGCCCACGCTGGTGGATTCGTGGCACATGTTGGAGCAGTCGGGGAAGTTGTTGGTGCCATACTCGCGGGCGTACAGCTGGAACAGCCACGCTGCCTCATTGGACGCCCGGCCAGAGGTATAGAACTCGACCTCATCAGGCTGCAGGCCGCGAAGGATCTCGCCGATGCGGGCGAAGGCCTGCTCCCACGCCACCGGACGCAGAGTATCGCTGGCGCGGTCGTAGACTAAAGGATGCGTTAAGCGGCCATAGCCCTCCAGTTCGAAATCGCTCTTCGCCAGCAGGGAGGTCACGGTGTTGGCCGCGAGGAACGCGGGCGTCACCCGTTTGGTGGTCGCTTCCCAGGTCACGGCTTTGGCGCCATTTTCGCAAAACTGAAAAGTGGATTTATGCTCTTTATCCGGCCAGGCGCAGCCCGGGCAGTCAAACCCATCCGGCTGGTTAGTTCGCAGCAGCGTGGCGGGCGCTTCGAAAGCATCCATCTGGGTACGCACAGCGATGGCCGTGGCCTTCAGGGCGCCCCACCCGCCTGCCGGGCCATCATAGGGGTGAACACCGGGCACCGCGCGTCTTTTATTGGTCATCTTTTAACTCCTGCTGCTCTGTTCTGGCCGCCGCAGCCTGAAAAAAGGCGTACGACGGCCCCGGGCGACGTGGCGTGGTTAGCACGGCGTCACCTGATTAGGATGCGGTTTCTCAAGGATAGTACGATGGGAAAGCGTAGGTACTGCGTTTGTTAACTGAATAATAACATACACCACAAATCTGTATAATTGATGTTATCTATCAGGTGTTAAATTTAACTTATTTGCAAATTTTCGCGGTTATCGTCGCTGTGCGCTGACGGATAAAAGACCCACGGGAAAGCGATGACCGGGCAGCGGAAACCGCCCGGTGGGTCTGATTCAGGTCAGATTGAAGTAACGGTCCGGACGCAGCGTCTCCGGCAGCGGATGCTGACCGGTCATGTCGAGCAGATTGCGCTCAATGGTATTGCACATGGCGTTCAGCGGCAGATCATTGGCGGCGGTACCGAAAGGATCTTCCAGCTCTTCCGCCAGCGAATCCCACGACAAAAAGGTGTAGGAGATAAACACCGAGACAAACGGCGTCATGTAGTGCAGATCGCCGACCAGCGCGAACGGCAGCAGCGTGCAGAACAGGTACACGGTGCGCTGCAGGATCAGGGTATAGGCGAATGGCACCGGGGTGGTCGCCAGCCTTTCACAACCGCCCAGCACGTGCGCCAGCTCATCGAGTTTGTTGTCCATCAGCCCGTAGGTGATGTCGCTGAGCTTGCCCGCCTCCCGCAGCTGGCCAATTTCGTTGCCGACCAGCAGCAGGATCCGGTTGGTGGGCATTGAGCTGGCGAGGATCTCCGCCACCTTGTCATCCGGCAGCAGCCGCCGCAGGTCAGCCGTCGGATCGGTTTTGCGCAGCTGGTGCTTCAGGCTCCAGCTAAAGGCCACCAGATAGCTGACGATGCGGCGATGGACATCGTGTTCGGCCGGCAGGATATTGCGCAACTGGCGTACCAGCGTACGTTCGGCGATAAGCACCGTCCCCCACAGATTGCGCGCTTCGACGAACCGGCTGTAGCTGGCGCTGTTGCGAAAGCCGAGAAAAATCGCAATCGCAATCCCCAGCAGGCTGAACGGCGCCACCGTTAAGTGGATCCCCAGCTGCTCGTACCATTGATAGCTGATAATGGCGATGATGGACATCAGCACATTAAGCAGCAGACGAAAGATGATTTTCGACAGCACGGAGCCGTGCCAGTCAAATAAGCGAAGAAACCAGTGTTGTTCTGGCCGAATGATCATTGTCTGACTTCCTGAATTACCGCTCTGGTCATTATCTCTGAATAAAGAATAGAGATTATCTATGAACCGATTGGTTTATTTTATCGTTAACTGCGATGGGCAGATCTTCGCCATTATTTAGCGATGGTAATGGCGTTTTTAGTATGTGCTTTTTTTATATTTCAGGCAATCGATGCGCCAGCAATTAAGGCTCAGGGAAAAAATAGCCGCTGAGCCAATAAAATTGCCGGTTCAGGACACCGGGTGCGCCAGGCCGCTTTTGTCAGCCCCGCCTAGCGCGCTGGCCGCGTCGCTGGGATCAAGATGCACCATTACGTTAAGCACCGGATGCTGCGCCAGGACCCGCTCCCGCGCCTGACGGGCAATCTGATGTCCCTCGGCTACCGACATCTCTCCCGCCACCTCGAGATGGACATCCACCAGCACCAGATCCCCCGCCTTACGGGTTTTCAAATCGTGCAGACCCGCCACGCCCGGCGTGGCCTGCAGCGTGCCGGCGATCGCCCGCTGCGTCTCTTCATCGACCGCGCGGTCCATTAAATCGTGCAGCGCCGTGGCGGCGAAACGATAGCCCATGCGGGTGATTAGCAGTCCCACCGCCAGCGCGGCAAGCGGATCGAACCAGGCGAACCCGGCCAGGTTACCGATAATCCCCAGCGCCACCACCAGAGATGACGCGGCATCGGAGCGGGCATGCCAGGCGTTGGCGATGAGCAGCGATGAATTCAGCCGCGTGGCGACCGCCAGCATATAGCGAAACAGCCCCTCCTTAACGGCCAGCGCCACCAGCGCCATCCACAGCGCCACGCTGTGCACCGCCGGAATCGTCTGCGGCTGCGCCAGGTGACCTGCCGCGGACCACAGCATGCCGACCCCGACCAGCACCAGGATCGCGCCGAGGATCAGCGAGGCGCCATTCTCGTAGCGCCAGTGTCCATAGTGGTGATCGTGGTCTGAGGGTCGACGGCTCTTTTTATTCGCCACCAGCACCACCCCATCGGCGACCAGATCGGAAAAAGAGTGCATTCCATCAGCAATCAACCCCTGGGAGCCAGAGAATATTCCCACCACAACCTGAAACACGGAAAGGAAAATATTGACCACCACGCTAATAAGGGTACTCTTTCGCGCCTGCACCGAACGCTCATGATATTTATTATCATTTTCAAAATTATGTTGTGTCATTATTTCTCTCCCTTTGTGAGCGGGAAGAATAAACTGACAAGCTGAGTTTATGCTTAACAATATAAAAGCCATTGCCTTTCCGTTTAACGATATCGGCGCTGTCGATTATTAATATATTCTGAAAGGGTGGCAGGACAGGTACAACCGCGCGCGGATGGGCTATCTTATGACTGGCCCGGCAGGTCGGGCCACTTTCTCTTCACCACCACAGGAGTCAGCGATGTCAGAGAACACCTCATCCCGGCTGCGTTTTGCCATTAACCTGGGCAACGCGGTCCTGGCCCATCTCGGGGAGACGGGGGAGCCCGCAGGTCTCACCGTCGAGCTTAGCCATCGGCTGGCGACGCGCTGGGGCGTCACCGCCGAGTTCGTCCCCTATCCTGCCGCCGGAAAAGTGGTGGCTGACGCCGGCGGTGATCACTGGGACATTGCGTTTCTGGCCATCGACCCGGCCCGGGAAGCGACCCTGCGTTTTACGCCTCCCTACATCACCATCCAGGGGACCGCGCTGGTGAGAGCCGATTCGGCCTGTCAGCGGGTGGCTGACATGGATCGCCCGGCAACCACCATTAACGTCGGGCAAAACGCCGCTTACGATCTGTGGTTAACCCGTCATCTGCAGCACGCCAGCCTGAATCGCCTTCCCTCCTCGCAGGAGGCCATCGACGCCTTCCTCGCCGGTGAAGGAGATATGGTCGCCGGTATCCGACAGCCGCTGGAGGCGACAGCCCGTCAGCACGCTGGGGTGCGGGTACTGGCGGATAATTTTACTGAGATCCAGCAGGCCATCTGCGTCGCCCGGGCGGATGTCGCTGGCTTCAACGCGGTGAATGACGCGCTCAGCGAGTGGCGGGCGGATGGCAGCCTGGAGGCACTGATTGCCCGACAGCTGGGCTAGGCGGAGTGACCTTCACTCCACTTGCATCCGGCGCATGGCGCAATGCCAGGCGCCGTTGCGTACCGAGGCACGGAGCACGCGGGCCACGCCATGCACCAGCAGGCGCGTCGTGCGCCGCTGCAGCGGCGTGAGCGACAGCCCCAGCATCTCCTGCGCCCATTCCGGCAGCAGATCGATCCCGGCGCGCATCATGACCTGACCCACCGGCTGGCTCAGCCTACCCGGCAGACGAGTAGAGAGCAGCACCTCGGCTACCTCCCGGGTACGTTCGTCACAGCGCAACTGCGGGCGCATCGCCTCGAGATAGTCCGCCACTTCCTGCGGCGTCTGAGGGATGTCCTGGGCCCCCAGCCGACGGGCGATTTCCGCCGACTCGCGGAAATAGTCCTCCTGGCGCTCGGCGCTGACTACTGTCCGCTTGTAGCGCAGGTGGGAGGCCATAAAGCGGCTGCACTCGGCGACGTGCACCCAGGTCAACAGCGCCGGATCGCTGGCCTGATAAGGCGTTCCGTCCTTATCCACCCCGCCGATCCGCTGATGGATCCCCTGCACTTTGGCGATGAGCCGCTCGGCGTCGGGGGTAGTGGCAAAGGTGGTGGCGGAAATAAACTGGCTGGTGCGGCGCAGGCGGCCAAAGATGTCCTCACGGAAACGGGAGTGATCCCAGACGCCGGCCAGCGCCAGGGGATGCAGCATCTGCAGCAGCAGCGCGCTGATGCCGCCGCAGAGCATCGAGGTAAAATCGCCGTGTACCTGCCAGATGGCCGACTGCGGACCAAAAAGCCCCGGCTCCCCTTTAGGCTGTTCAAAATCGATCTCTTTTAGCGCCATGCCGGTCAGGCCGAGCACCTGCGCCTCGATCATCCCGCGAATGCCGATCATGATGATGTCCCTTACGTGCAATTAAAGGACAAAAGATACCACTATTGGGCAGCGCAGGGAGAGATATCGGGAAAGGGTGCCCGCTGCGCGCGGGCACGACAGCTTACGGATTCAGCTGGTAGTCGAGAGTGATATTGGCTTTCAGCACCTGCGATACCGGGCAACCGGCCTTCGCTTTCTGAATGATCTCATCGAACGCCGCCGGCGCAACGTCCGGCAGAACAATCTGACTTTGCAGCGCGATGTCGGTTATCGCAAAGCCGCCGTCGGTTTTATTGAGGGTGACCACCGCCGTCGTGTCGATAGACGTTGCGGTATAGCCCTCTTCGCTGAGCATCAGCGACAGGGCCATTGAGAAACAGGCGGCATGCGCGGCGCCAATCAGCTCCTCAGGGTTAGTGCCTTTCACCCCTTCAAAACGGGTGTTAAAGCCGTAGGGCTGCTGGCTCAGCGCCCCGCTCTCTGTCGACACGGTGCCTTTGCCATGTTTCAGATCGCCTTCCCAGTGCGCCAGCCCTTTCTTATGAATCGCCATGTGACTCCTCCTGTGATGATGTCGAACAAAAAGTATAGTGCGTGATGCCGAACCTGCGCCTTTTCTGCGGCCTGGGCATCACTGTGCCCTTAAGGATCTCGTGGTCAGCCTCGCTAACGACCATCGTGTGGCTGATAAGGATCGGTTTTGTCGTCCTTGCTGTCGTCCCGTTTACGCGGCACTTCGCCATGCTCGGCAGGCGCCTCGCGCGCAGGATGTTTTCCGCCCTGCTCACCTTGCGGCTGAGATGTGTTACTCATATCGGCGTTCTCCGATTACTTAGGCGACTGCTTGAGCAGACGATCGACACGCACCACCGGCGGCGTCATTTTGCGATCGAGGCTACCGTTGATGCTGACCAGATCGTCAGGCTCTACGTGCTGTTCGTTAAACGCGGCGGCCGGAATGATGGCAGTGATGGTGCCGCTTTTATCGCGAAACTGATAACGGTCATTGTCCTGGCGGGTGAGCACATTACCGCGCAGTGAAATAGTCGCGCCATCGTGCATGGTTTTCGCCTGCTCAACGGTCATGATCCGGCCATCCTCGACGCCGCGATAGCCGTCATCGAGTTTGTGCGGCGGCGGCGGTGCGGCATCCTGACTAAAACCGCCCTTATCGTCCGCCTGTGCAATACCCACGGCGAGTACACAGGCCATAGCGAGCGCTAATTTTTTCATCATCCCTCCGTCATTTTACCGATGATTAGAATAAAGCCTGGCTGAGGCGATTCACTTTTACAAAGTCAATTGTTCTGATATCGACTAATATAAGAATGTCCTTATCGTTACGCTGTTGCCGAAACGAAACGCGGGGAAAATAATAATGATTAAGAATCAACAGGATTGTCCCATCGTTGACGAGAATGAACGAGCACTACGCTTCGAATATCGATTCCGGCGCTATGGGATAATTGTTCTGAGTCTCATCATTCTTACCGCGCTAAGCGGTCTGTGGTCCTCCGGTTATTTCAGTGAAGCGCACCGGGAAAGTGCCAAAGGTGAATTAAGCGTCGATTATCAGCGGTATGCCAGACTGATGAGTGAAACCGAAGTGAATATTCAGATTAAACCCGATGGAGGTAGTGAAAAAATTATCAGCTTCACCGCCCCGTTTTTATCGCGCTACCAGGTCGGTGATATCCGCCCGCAGCCGGATAAAATGTACAGTGCCGAGGGGAAATTATACCTCGTGTATCAGCAAGCGGCCAACCGCTCGCCGATGTCCGTGTGGTTATCCATTACCCCAAAAACAGCCGGCAATATTTCCCTGCAGGCGGCAGTGAACGATCGCGCGCCTGTCACCTGGAACCAGTTTGTCTATCCCTAGGAGTGGCTATGGAAATGGTCCTCAGAGCCGCAGCAATCTATTTTATCCTGTTGATTATTTTTAAGATTGCTGGCAGAAGAACGCTGATGCAGTTAACCAACTTTGATCTAATATTGCTGCTGATAATTAGCGAAGCCACGCAACAGGCGATGCTCAGCACAGACTATTCCGTCACCGGTTCGATGCTCACCATCGTCACCCTGGTGGGTGTTGATATTTTATTCGGCTATATTAAGAAACGCTTCTCGCAGGCGGAAAATTTCATTGATGGCAGCCCGGTTATTGTGGTGGAAAATGGTGCTGTCATCGACGAAAAGATAAAGCTCGTCAATATCTCTGTCGATGATATCCTGCTGGCAGCCAGGCAGCACCATGGGATCTATGCGCTCAAAGCGATCAAATTCGCTATCCTCGAGCGTAACGGCCAGATATCCATTATTCCTGAAAAGGAATAGTCTCAATTTTATTTATCGCGCTCCGGTTGTTTATCACCTGATTCGGGGGCGCGGGTGGCATCATCCTCTTCTTTTTCAACGCTAAGCATGTTTAATGTCACCATTTTTCCTCCTCGCGGGTTGACAGGGTTCTAACAGATTATAGAACGTCCTCGCCGATGCAGGCACGATCCAGCCAGCATCATCCGGATATGTCGTCTGATTCACACTGCGTATATTCCAGGATATTTCCCACCTCGTCATTGTCATTTGTGAGGAATAATTAACCGATCTGTGCAGTTAATATTGCGCTAGCCAAAAAAAATGAGGTCTCTATGTCTGTGATGGTAATTACCGGGGGAACCGCGGGGGCGGGCAAAGCCACCGCACTGCGTTTCGCTCGCGCAGGATACCACGTGGCGCTGATCGCCCGAGATGAGACGGGTCTGCAGGAAGCCCAGCAGGCCTGCGAACGATTTGGCATTAAAACGCTGGCCATTAGCGCCGACGTCGCCGATGCCGGGGCGCTGCAGCGCGCCGCCGCCGAGGTGGAAGCCACACTTGGCGCGATAGACGTTTGGATCAACAACGCCATGACCACCGTGCTGGCCCCCTTTCGTCAGATGAGCGAGGAGGAATTTCGCCGGGTGACGGAGGTGACCTATCTCGGCTATGTCAACGGCACCCGCGCGGCGCTGGAGGTGATGGCGCCCCGGGATCGGGGAGTGATTATTCAGGCCGGCTCGGCGCTGGCCTGGCGGTCGATTCCCCTGCAATCGGCCTACTGTGGAGCCAAGGCGGCGATCCGCGGCTTTACCGATGCCGTGCGTACCGAACTGATGCACGAGAAAAGCCACATCCAGTTGACCATGGTCCAGCTGCCGGGGATGAACACCGCCCAGTTTGGCTGGGCGCGGAATAAAATGGATCAGGCCATGCAGCCGGTGCCGCCGGTCTATCAGCCAGAAGTCGCCGCCGAGGCTATCTATAGCGTCATCCAGCGTCCGGTCAACGAACTGTGGGTCGGGAAAAGCACCATCCAGTCGATCCTCGGTCAGGTCTTCTTTCCTCGCCTGCTCGATCGGCTGATGGTGAAAAAGGCGTGGGAGGGACAGTTTACCGGCCAGCCGAAGCCGGCAGAGCATCAGGACGACCTGTTCACGCCGGTACGCGGCAATCACCCCGGACACGGCCCCTTTAACGATGGCGCACGGCGTAAAGCGGTGACCATTAGCGCCGATCTCCCGGGAAAAGTGGCTGCCGGCGTCGGGGTAGCGGTGGCGACGATGGCTCTGCGGGCGTTGTTCCGTCGTTCCGGGAAACGGCGTTAATCCAGGCTCCGGCTGAACCAGCGGTACCCATACCCGGAAAGCGCCAGCCGCGCATCTTTCCCGCCGTGTAGCCCATCCTGATAGAGCTTATCTTCCAGAATTGGGCTCCAGTAGCCCTCGGCCAGCGGCGGGAGCAGGACCTCTACCGCCTGCTGGCTGCAGTTCGCCAGCATCAGCACTTCCCGCGATTCGCTGCGATAGCACAGGCCCAGTACCGCAGCAGGCTTCACCGCGAGGATGGCGAAAGGAATGGAGCCCGGCTCGGTATATTCCGCCCGCGCCAGCACCATATTGCGCACCCGGTTCAGCAGCGATCGGGGGTGGCGCAGCGCTGCTTCGACATTGATCCGCTGGTAA
Organism: Klebsiella sp. HMSC25G12; assembly: GCF_001807705.1. Classification (NCBI taxonomy): domain Bacteria; kingdom Pseudomonadati; phylum Pseudomonadota; class Gammaproteobacteria; order Enterobacterales; family Enterobacteriaceae; genus Klebsiella; species Klebsiella sp. HMSC25G12. The sequence continues at coordinate 64,347 of NZ_KV789880.1, forward strand.
CGCCACCGCCCGCTGGCTATCGGTTTTACCGGCAGATCGTCCCGCGCCGCCCGGGAAAAGCCGCCGTTGGGCGCCGCCGACCACTGCATCGGCGTTCTGACCGCGTAGCGCTCCGGTAAGCTCAGATCGTCTCCCATGCCAATCTCGTCGCCATAGCGCATCACCGGCACGCCGGGCAGCGCCAGCAGGATCGCATGGGCCAGCGCCATGCGCCGGGTATCGCCATCCAGCATCGGCGCCAGTCGCCGGCGTACGCCACGCTGGTAAACGGACATGGATTTATCAGGGGCAAAGGTGCGGATAACCTGGCGTTTATTGCGTTCGCCGATCCCCTCGAGATCCAGTTCATCATGGTTACGCAGCCAGTTGACGAAGCAGCACCCGTCCGGCGGGGTCACCATCGCCTGCAGGGCTTTCACCACCGGCGCGGCGCGCTGCTGCGCCAGACTGAGATAGAGGTATTTGTTAAGCCAGAAATTGAGCACCATCTGCAGCCGATCGCCGTGGCCAAAATAATGGCGGTAATCTTCTACCGCAACGTCTACTTCACCCAGCAGTATCGCCTCGGGATTGAGGCGTTGAACGACCTGCCGGAGATGGGTCAGTAGCGGGTAGCCGCGCGCCTCGTCACCCTTCCCAGCCTGTTTCACCAGATGCGACGCGGCATCGAGGCGAAAACCTGACACCCCCGCCTGCAGCCAGAAGGTAATGATGTTTTCGATCTCAGCGATCACCGGCGGATGAGCAAGATTCAGATCCGGCTCATGACGATAAAACATGTGGCGATAGTATTGCCCGGCCTGTTCATCCCAGCGCCAGACGCTCTCCTCGACGCCGGGAAACATGGGGGGATCGTCCTTCTCCGGCGGCCTGTCGGCCCAAAGATAGTATGGCCGCCACGGTGAGCGGGGATCGCGTCGCGCCGCCTGAAACCACGGGTGCTGGGCGGAAGTGTGCTGGATCACCAGCTCAACAATCACCCGCAGCCCCAGCTCCCGGGCGCGGGCAATCAGCTCAATCACGTCGGCGATGGTGCCAAAGCGCGGATCGGGCTGCAGATGGTCGCTGATATCATAGCCATCATCCTGCAGAGGGGTGAGATAGAAAGGCGTCAGCCAGAGCACCGTCGCCCCGAGGCTGCGAATGTAATGTAGCTTTTGGCGAATACCGGCGAGATCGCCGTAGCCGTCACCGTTAGCGTCATAAAACAGTGAACTATCAACCTGATAAATGACCGCTCTGTGAAACCACTGTTCCCGTTGCATCACTATCACCTTGCTTATTCACCCTGACGGGTGGCCCGTCACTCGCCAGCAGATTCAGCGCGGTTTACGTCCGCCCCTCGCCGTCGGCCGGGGTTTAGCGACAGGCGATACGGTAGCGTGTTCCGCTGAAGGCGCCCGATTCGCCACCGCGTCCACCAGAGCCTGCTGTCTGGCGGTTAATTTCAGAGGAACCTGTTCCTCGACAGCATGGAGCGCGATCGTGTGGCGTTTAACCATAGTTTTTCTCCGGCGGCTTATTTTCCGGCCTCAACGCCAGGCAGATCGGCACGATGCAGAAATTGCCCGACGATCGTCGGCTGATGATGAAGCAGCCAGTCAGCCATGCCTCGCTCCTCCGCCAGCATCGCCTCCAGGGCGTGGATGGCATGGTGGTCGCCCACCCGTTTCGCCGCCGTCAATAAGGCGGTATAGCAGGCGACCTCGAATTGCGCAAAAACATAGGCCGTGATAATGACTTTAATGACCTCATCGCCGGGCAGCATCATCCCAATGGACTGGCCCAATGCGGCGACCCGGCTCATCGCATCCTGCAGCGCGGAGCGGGAAATATGATTACGGGCAATGATATCCTGCAGAGACGATAATTGCCGGCGGGTTTCATAGAGATGTTGTTCAAGACGCGTGCGCAGTGGCGGATAGTTCTCACTCCTTCTGATTGCGGCGATTAATATCACTTCGGCCTGTTTTTCCATCGCATGTGCATCGCGCAGCCAGTTATGGTAATTTTCAATATCCGTCATAAATACCTCTGATAACCAATCCTTTATTTGGATGTGGGATCTTCATTCTCTTCCGCCGCCTGATCCGCTCGCGCTGCGCTATATCCGGATAAATGCCCAACGATATTCGCATAGATGCTAATGAGAATGACCCACAGGACGCTGTTTTTCCACCAGATTAACGAGGGTATTGCCAGAATGACCCACATCACGGCGGCCACAAGATGGCAACGTTTAATCAATGCCGGTGTCAGTTTCATTTTTATTACCTGCTATGTTATAAATACTTAACCGTTAACCAGCATGTTGCCGATTCATTTACTCTTCGCGTATTGCCGATAAATAAATACGAGTATTCGACCAGATTTATTATTATCAGCCCATATAAACAGAAACCTGCGGACCGGCAGGCCCACAGGTTTTTTTTTCGGCGCCCTTTTTAAAGCGCCTCAGGCTTCAGTCATTAACTGTCACCGGCTTTACGACCACCGCCATGACTGTTCTTACCACCCTTTTTACCGGCTTCGGATGCACGTTCAGGATCATTTTTAAAGTTCCCGCCGCTGTGCTGTCCGCCTTTACGCCCGGCTTCGGATGCTTTTTCACGATCTTCTGCAAAGTTACCTGAACCGCCTCTATGCTCTGCCATAATTTCACCTTTTAGGTTTACTCGATCTCGGTTGGTAAATGGAAAATGACCCTGTTACAAATCATCGCCCTCGATATCTAACACTAGAGGAATGCTCGCAGGAGTCAAATTAACGCCAGGCTTTTATCCACGCCAAATGGCAAATAAAAAATAAATAACGAAGCGGCAGTAAAAATAAATACATTGTAACTCACTTATTCGCCTTAGGTTATCACCATTCACTATCATGAATTTTTTCGCCCCGGCGCCTTTGTAAAAAAATGAAAATGATGGGCGATTTTTTATTTTTTCATCAGCCAGACACCACCGTCATAAAAATACTCACAATGAAGTAGTTCATCAACCATCCATAGGTGCAAAAAACTATTTTTTCACAATACACACCCCTTCGCCTTTAAAAAAGCATACCGTCATTCAGCCCGCCCGGTAAAATAGCCCCGCACCGCAAATTAAGGATGGAATAATCCTAATTTAACACCACCAATAATAACGCAGCGACATACAACGAAATTCGCCAAGGATCAGCCGGTTAAAGTCAAATAAAGCCCCTATTTTGCCTGTTAAACAAGAGAGATGATCCTCTCGCGCTGCCTGGCCTGGGGTGAAGCTGACCTATCCTTAGGTCTGGCCCGTTCTGTCTGAAGGAGATGACTATGCAAGATGAAAAACCGCCAATGAAAAAATTACCCACCTCCATGTTGCCAGAAGAGACGGCTCCCCGTCCGGAGTTCCCGGAGCAAGAACAAACCCCGCCGGGTCTGGATGCGGAGATGGAGCCGTCACCGGACCACGGAGAAACCAGCTACACCGGCACCGGGCGGCTGGCGGGTAAGAAAGCGTTAATTACCGGCGGCGACTCCGGCATTGGCCGCGCGGTGGCGATCGCCTTTGCCCGCGAAGGGGCCGATGTCGCCATAAGCTATCTGCCGGAGGAGCAAGAGGATGCCGATGAAGTCATCGCGCTGATCAAAGCCGAAGGTCGCACGGCAGTGGCCCTGCCGGGGGACATTCGCTCCGAGTCCTTCTGTCAGTCGCTGGTGGCAGACGCGGTGGAACAACTGGGAGGCCTGAGCATCCTGGTCAATAACGCCGGACGTCAGCAATACTGCGAGACGCTCGAGGAGCTCACCACCGAAGACTTTGACGCCACCTTTAAAACCAATGTCTACGCGCCGTTCTGGATCACTCGCGCGGCGCTGCCCCATCTCCAGGCCGGGAGCGCAATCATCAATACCACCTCGGTGCAGGCCTATAAACCCAGCCCGATCCTGCTCGATTATGCCCAGACCAAAGCCTGCCTGGCGATCTTTACCAAATCGCTGGCCAAGCAGGTGGCGAAACGAGGCATTCGCGTCAACGCCGTGGCGCCAGGCCCTTACTGGACGGTGCTGCAATCCAGCGGCGGCCAGCCGGACGAGAAAGTGAAACAGTTCGGCAAAGACACACCGATGGGCCGCCCGGGGCAGCCGGTCGAGATCGCCCCGCTGTACGTCACCCTGGCATCAGACGCCTGCTCCTATACCTCCGGTCAGGTGTGGTGTTCTGACGGCGGGGACGGCGTGGTCTAAATCCGTCGCCTCCGGGCCCATAAGCGGGCCGGCGTCATGCCGGTCCCTCCCCAACACGATCGCCGCGCAGCCCCTGTGTGGCGATTTTTCCTCTCCCGCAGCGTGTTTAGCCGGCTGCATGCTATGATATCCGCCCGCCGCTGTGCGCTGACCCTGAGGACAACTGATGAGTAATGAGATCCCCCTGAAATTTTATGACATCGTGGACGAGTACGAGACCGAAGCGGCCTCCCCGGTTAAAGAGACGGAACGCGATGCGCTGGCGCGCTATTTTCAACTGCTGATTGAGCGGCTGATGAATAACGAAGAGATCGATGAAGAGGCGCAGCAGGAGATGGCCCGCGAAGCGGCCATTGATGAACGCCGAATTGACGATATCGCCAACTTCCTTAATCAATGGGGCAACGAGTAAGTCTCATCGTCAGCTCACCGGCAGGGCCACCGCCCGCCGGTGTTGCCGCTGAACGCAACGCCATGTTCATGCCCCGGCGGCAATCTCCCCCAGACGTCGCTGCAGCGCATCCAGAAACAGCGGTAGCCCATCGGGCTGATAGTCGCGGGAAAGATAGATGCCATAGACGCTCAGCGCCTTCGGCGTCCAGTCAGGGAGCACCACCTCCAGCGCCCCGCTGGCCAACGCGCTCCGCGCCTCCAGTTCGGGGAGCATCGCAATGCCGCACCCGGCGACCGCCGCCTCCAGCAGCAGAGAAGAGATCCCCGCGCTCAGATTGCCGCTCACCGCCACCGACGCCTCCTGCCCCTGCGCATCGCTGAACTGCCAGCGCTGGCCGGCAAAGTGGCTGTATAACAGACAGTTATGCTGTTGCAGATCGTCAAGCGTCGCCAGCGGGCCATGCTGCTGGAGCCAGCGCGGTGCGGCACAGAGGAGCGAACGACACAGCCCGAGGCGGCGAGCGATCGCCCCGGGCTCGGGGTTGTCGGTAATGCGAATAGCCACGTCGATGCGCTCGCCGATCAGGCTGACCGGATGGTTATTGATATCCAGCTCCAGACGCAGCTGCGGATAGCGAGCGAGGAAGTCCGGCAGCAGCGGAGAGATCAGCTGCATTGCCGTGAAGTGCGCGCAGGCGATGCGCAGCGTGCCGCTGGGGTCGGCCCGCTGGCGCTCGCCGGCGATTTCATCGGCGATCCGCGTCAACCCGCGGGTCTTAAGCAACACTTTTTCCCCCGCCGGCGTCAGGGTCAGCCGGCGGGTGGAACGATGGATCAGCCGGGCGCCAGCCCAGTTCTCCATCTGCTCCAGATAGCGACTGACCATCGGACGCGACATCCCCAGCGCCCGCGCCGCGGCGCTGAGACTTCCCAGCTCGCAGATGCGCAGGTATACCTGAGCAGCAATCACCCTGTCCATCATGCCCCCCTTCACCTGCACGATTTATGAAACTCAGCATCTCTTATTTCAGGAATTCTATCAAATAGCGAAATCCGTACAATGGAACGCATTCACCTGTTACTGAGAACACATCATGAAATTATCTGCTCTTGCTGTTGCCACCGCCCTGTTCAGCGGTTCGATCTTCGCGGCGCCTCTGACGCTGCAAACCTACAATCCGCAGGAAAAGGGCCTCTTTGCCGTTAACTCCACTCTCGTTTCCGGCCCGCACGAAGCAGTGCTGTTTGACGCGCAGTTCAGCGTCAAAGACGGCGAAAAGCTGGTAGACATGATCAAGAAAAACGGCAAGCCGCTCACGCGGATTGTGATCACCTCTGGCGATCCGGATTTCTATTTTGGTCTTGAACCGCTGATGAAAGCCTTCCCGCAGGCGGAAGTGGTCGCCACGCCGGAGGTCGTCAAACATATTGAAGCCACCAAAGCGGCCAAACTGGCGTACTGGGGCCCGCAAATGAAAGATGGCGCGCCGACACAGGTGTACGTTCCGCAGGCGCTGAAGGCCAACAGCTTTACCATCGACGGTGAGAAAGTAACGATCATGCAGCCGCATGACTACGCGGCGTTCGTCTGGATCCGGGCGAACAAAACGATCCTCGGCGGCACAGGCGTGGCGTGGGGCATGCATCTCTGGACCGCCGACACCCAGACATCGGCCAGTCGCCAGCAATGGCGCCACACGCTGGACCAGATGATCGCCCTGCACCCGCAGCGGGTGATCCCTGGTCATTACCTCGGCACCCCGCCGGAGGGAGACAGCGCGGTGCGCTTCACAAAAACGTATCTCCAGCAGTTTGAGCAGGCGCTGAAGACGCATCAGGATTCGGCCGGGGTGATCAAGGCCATGGAGACGCAGTGGCCGGGCCTGGCGGAGACCAGCTCGCTGGAGTTAAGCGCCAAAGTTAATACCGGCGAGATGAAGTGATGATCCCGGCTGTGCGTGAGGGAGACTGTTCTTAATCTGGCGCGCGAAGGTTGCTATTGCCCTGAAAATGGACCACCCTAGCTGAGGTCGCACAAAAAACGTGCGGCCGACTTTGGGTTACATTTCATCCGGTCACCACCGGGTTTGCCCTTGAAACCAGAACAGGATAAAGGAGTCAGAATGAAATCGAACCATCAGGCACGTCATCTTCTCGGTCTGAACTATAAGCTTTCCCAGCAGAAAAAAGTGGTGCTGGAAGGCGATGAAGAAACCACCCTCAACCACATCCATGCTACCGGCCGCAAACGCCGCGGTGGTTAATTTTCAGTCTGAGTGATGATAAACAACACCGTCCTGTTGCCAGGATGGTGTTTTTTTATGGCAATTGATTGCTTGTTTACCCGCTTGACGACCATCTGCTCTATACTCTGCCCGCTGCTTTCCACCCGCCCTCGCTTATCGCCGCGCCGGGACTGTGGTCATGATCAAGGAGTTAGTGCGATGCAATTTACCCATAAGAAAAACCGTTCCCTGTACATCCCTTACGCGGGTCCCGTTCTGCTTGAATTCCCCCTCCTCAACAAGGGCAGCGCCTTCAGTCTGGAAGAGCGCAGCAATTTCAACCTTCTTGGCCTGCTGCCGGAAGTGGTTGAAACCATCGAAGAGCAAGCGGAACGCGCCTGGATCCAGTATCAGGGATTCAAAACTGAAATCGACAAACACATCTACCTGCGTAACATCCAGGACACCAACGAAACCCTGTTTTATCGCCTGATCGGCAACCATCTCGAAGAGATGATGCCGGTTATCTATACCCCGACGGTGGGCGCCGCCTGCGAACGTTTCTCCGAGATTTACCGTCGCGCCCGCGGCGTCTTCATCTCTTACCAGAATCGCCATAACCTTGACGACATCCTGCAGAACGTCCCGAACCATAACGTGAAAGTGATTGTGGTCACCGATGGCGAGCGTATTCTCGGCCTCGGCGACCAGGGGATCGGCGGGATGGGGATCCCGATCGGCAAGCTGTCGCTGTACACCACCTGCGGCGGCATCAGCCCGGCTTATACCCTGCCCATCGTGCTGGACGTCGGAACAAACAACCAGCAGCTGCTGGACGATCCGCTGTATATGGGCTGGCGCCATCCGCGCATTACCGACGACGAGTATTATCAGTTCGTTGACGACGTGATCCAGGCGATTAAGGCCCGCTGGCCGGACGTCCTGCTGCAGTTTGAAGACTTTGCGCAGAAGAACGCCATGCCGCTGCTCAACCGCTATCGCAATGAAATCTGCTCGTTTAATGACGATATTCAGGGCACCGCGGCGGTCACCGTCGGGACGCTGATCGCCGCCAGCCGCGGCGCCGGTAGCCAGCTCAGCGAGCAGAAAATCGTCTTCCTCGGCGCGGGTTCCGCCGGCTGCGGCATCGCCGAGCAGATTATCGCCCAGATCGTCCGCGAAGGCGTTAGCGAAGAAGAGGCCCGCCAGCGCGTGTTCATGGTTGACCGCTTCGGCCTGTTAACCGACGGTATGCCTAATCTGTTGCCGTTCCAGAACAAGCTGGTGCAGAAGCGTGAGCATCTGCAGGGCTGGGATACCACTAACGATGTGCTGTCCCTGCTGGACGTAGTGCGTAACGTGAAGCCGAACATTCTGATCGGCGTCTCGGGTCAGCCGGGGCTGTTCACAGAAGAGATTATCCGCGAGATGCACAAGCACTGCCCGCGGCCAATCGTGATGCCGCTCTCTAACCCGACCTCACGGGTGGAAGCGACGCCGCAGAATATCCTGAGCTGGACCGACGGCGAGGCGCTGGTCGCCACTGGCAGCCCGTTTGCCCCGGTCACCCTGAAAGGCAAGCAGTACGCCATCGCGCAATGCAATAACTCCTATATCTTCCCGGGGATTGGTCTGGGCGTGATTGCTTCCGGCGCGTCGCGGGTCACCGACGAGATGCTGATGGCCGCCAGTGAAACCCTGGCGAAACACTCGCCGCTGGTGAACAACGGCGAAGGTCCGGTGCTGCCGGAGCTGAAGGATATCCAGACCGTCTCACGGGCAATTGCCTTCGCGGTCGGCAAGGTGGCGCAGGAGCAAGGCGTGGCGGTGAAAACCTCCGCTGAAGCGCTGCTGCAGGCCATTAGCGATAATTTCTGGCTGCCGGAATATCGCAATTATCGCCGCACCTCGATTTAATCACGCTCACCGGGCCGATATATCGGCCCGGTTTTTAATAACGCCAGAATAATATCTCCCACCATAGAAACGCCTTTTTCGCCCATATTCATTCATCGTAAAAATATAAAACGGATAGCATTTGCCGCACGCCCTCCGCTGTGCAAAATAGGTGTTTCTCACCCCCTCACAACGGAATGTGAAATGCTAAAATTAACCCCTGGCGCGAATAAAGCGAATGCGATTCTGATCCGTATTGTCTTGTTTCTTATCGGCGGTATCGCCATCATCACCGGAATGTGCCTCTTCAGCGGTGATATGTGGATGCTCACCCCGCGGGCTGAACAGTATCAGCCCGCCACCGGCGATCTGGTGGATGTCGTCATCTATGAACCGAGTAAATTTTTCTTCGCCCTGCTCTACGTGTTTATTATTACCCTGGTCTGGCTGTTGGCGGTACGTAAAATCCCCTGGCGGCCGATACAGCATTCTATATTACCGCTGATGGTACTGATTGCCGCCGGGATATTTATTTTCCTCCACCCGGAGGTCACCCCGGGTCGGGATGCCAGTATTCAGTACGGTAAACACAATACCTATTATGCGTCCATATTCTGGATGAAAACCCGGTCAGGTAGTCATTCCGCTAAGCAATCAAAATATGAAACCTTTGTTGAAGCAAAAGATCCCCGCTGGCTTATCGACAGAAACAATCTTGGCCGAGCCTGGCGCTGTGAAGTGGAGCGGCATAGCCAGTTTTACACCCTGTCATTCAATGAAGGCTGGTTTCCGAACATCAATCCGCAGGTCCTTGCCAACCAGTGTAGCCAGATTGCCGATCTGGATACGGTCTCTGAAGACGAGCTGCTGGTCACTAAAACCATCAGGAGCCGTAAATGAGCCAGCAAAAAATGGTTCTGCAACCGATATTACGCCTCTGGCTGGGGCTGTTTAGCGGACTGTTGTTGGTGAGCGCCATCAGCGCCTTTCACGGTGAGTACTGGTATTTCGGCGATAAGCAGGCGTTTTACGCGGCGAAAGCCGGCGAGGTTTCGGTGCATGAACTCTATACGCCGGCAAAAATCCTCTTTGCTTTTATCGTCAGCACGATCCCGCCGCGGCTGCTGACCCACATTCTCCCACCGGTGTTACTCCTGCTGGCAGGACTGGTGTTTTTCTTCCTGAGACCCGACGTGATTCCCGGCGGGGAGACCCCTGTCTATCGCTACGGCGAGCGGGAGCGCTACTACCAGACGGTCCGCTGGCAGAAACCGGAGCCGGGCGCGTGGCGGGGTACCCGCTCTGAGTACAAAGTGTATATCGAATATCGCGATCCCAGGGGACATCGCGAAGCCGACAATATTAAAAACGCCTATACCTGTGAAACCCACCGTGAGTCTCGCTTTTTTACCTTAACAACCGAAGAGGATTGGTATCCGGATGCGTATCCGAATATTCTTGAGGCTCCCTGCCAGGCGATAAAGGATCCCCAGGCGATGACGGAATATACCCGCGACCACGCCCGCTGGTTTCCCATCATGTTCTAGCAAACACATAAGCCCTCTGCGCCAACCCGGCATCGTAGACAAAGACGGCGCAGGTGAAAGCTGGCGGGGCCCCCTGCCAGTTTTGTCACTGGCGTCGCTAGCCTTTCCCCACTACACTGCCAGCACCCACCCACTGACTGAATAAAAAAGGAGGCCCCCCATGCTGTATTGTGAAATGTTTATTGTTTCACATGCATTAGGCAATTGCGCCAGCTCAAGCGTTATCGGTATCGTGCTGCGATAACTATGGCTTGAGCGAAGACACTTCACGCAATCCCTTCTCTCCGGCTTACCGGGTTATCGTCAGCGAGTTTTGACGAGGCATTTGCATGCCTGTAACTCTTGAGTAAGTTGACTATGAGTACATTACTAACTGCCCATGCGCTCCACGTGGAGACTGCCTTTGGGCCGCTGTTTAACACCCTCTCCTTCACCCTGAAGAAAGGCGACCGTATCGGTCTCATCGGCCATAACGGTTGCGGCAAAAGCACCCTGTTGCAGGTGCTGGACGGCACCCTCGCGCCCACCTCGGGCAGCGTCTCACTCGCCGGTCAGTGTCTGATGGCCCGCGTTGAACAGCATCTGCCGGAGGCGCTGCGTTCGCAGTCGCTGTTGCAGGCAGTACTGGCCCCGTTACCCGCTGATGTACGGGAAGCGCAGCGCTGGCTGGCCGAACGCCTGCTGGCGCAGATGGGCTTTACCCCGGCGGTGATGGAGCAGCAAACCACTACCCTGAGCGGCGGCCAGCACACGCGCCTGCTGCTGGCCCGGGCGCTGATCCGCCAGCCTGACCTGCTGCTGTTGGATGAGCCTGGCAACCACCTCGATCTGCCGACCCTGCTGTGGCTGGAAAGCTTCCTGCAAACCTGGCAGGGGAGCTTCGTACTGGTGTCACACGACAACACCTTACTGGATGCTGTAACTAATGCGAGTTGGATCCTCCGCGACCAGACGCTGCACAGCTTCGCCTTGCCCTGCAGCGCTGCCCGTCAGGCACTGCAGGAGCAGGATGAAAGCGCCGCGCTGCGCCATAAGGCCGAGCAAAAGGAGATCGACCGGGTCAGCGCCAGCGCCCGGCGGTTGGCCACCTGGGGTCGCGTCTATGACAACGAAGACCTCGCCCGTAAAGCCAAACAGATGGAGAAGCAGGTCGCCCGCCTGAAAGACGAGCAAACCGAGCTCAGCGTCGGCCCGCCGTGGCGTCTGTCATTGCAGGGGGACGCCCTGCCGGCCGACCGCCTGCTGGAGATGGACACCCTGCCCGTCGCGCCCGCGCCGGGCCTGCCATCCCTCTTCACCACCGGCGTGGCGCGCCTGCGCAGCGGCGATCGCGTGGCCATCATGGGGCGCAACGGCGGCGGTAAATCGTCCCTGCTGCGCCTGCTGTGGCAGCAGATGAACGACGCATCGCCACTCCCGGGGCTGCGCCTGCATCCCCGGCTGCACCCCGGCTACTATGACCAGACGCTGGAGCAGTTACCGGACGATGCCAGCCTGCTCGACGCGCTGACGCCGTTCGCCCCGTCGGCCGACACCCGTAAACGGGCGCTGATCGCCGCCGGGTTTGGCTGGGCGAGACATAGCCAGAAGGTCAGCACCCTCAGCGGCGGCGAGCGGTCGCGGCTACTGTTTGTTGGCCTCTCGCTGGCGCGCTACAGTCTGCTGCTGCTGGATGAACCCACCAACCATCTTGATATGGAGGGTAAAGCGGCGCTGGCGCAGACGCTGCGCGATTACCCCGGCGGCGTGCTGCTGGTCAGTCATGACCGCCAGCTGATTAGCGAAAGCTGTAACCGCTTCTGGCTGATCGACAACGCCGGGTTAACGGAATGGCACAGCCTGGAGGAGGTCTATGCCCGTCTGCAGGCCGTGGCGCCCGCCCCGGACAGTCGACTCGCTTTGCAGAGTACGCCCGCCGGGGCTGACGATGATGAGGAGGCGCTGCTGGCGCGGCTGATTGACCTGGAGCAATGGCTGGCTGACGATATGGCCCGCAAGCCAAAACATCAAAAGCCATCACTTCAGGCGCAGTGGCGAGAGGAGATTAACCGCCTGCTTAACCAGTTGGCGTAATCTCCAGGTTCCCCCACCGGCTAAGGCGTCACGCCCTTAGCCGGTGTTTCCGGACCGGGTAAATTGCTGCTCGGTCATTACCTTTCCCCACTGCTCTCCCTGCCATTCGCGGGTTAACGTGAAGCCAAAGGATTCATACAGTTTGCGGGCCGCGTCCAGCCCTTTAAAGGTCCACAGCTGCACCGCGCTAAACTGGCGACTATCGCAGAAAGCCATCGCCTCGCTGATGAGCCGCCTGCCAATGCCGGTTCCCCGGCAGGTGTCATCGAGAATAAACCAGCGCAAATGCGCCTCCTGCTGGCCGAGGTCCTCGCCATCGATAGCCAGCGAACCGACGATTTTCCCTTCGCGGATCGCCAGCCAGATCTGGTTGGCCGGGGAGGAAAGCCGGGTGGCAAATTCCGCTACGCCGCTGGCGACCTTGCCTTCAAAAAAAACGCCAAAATCATGATGACGGGCGTAATACTCCCCGTGCATCTGGGCTATCCGGCCGATCATCCCCGGCTGGTAGCCGGTCATCAGCGAAATTTGCGGAGCCGTATCCGCGAGCGCGCTATCCCGACACTGCGCCAGCGCCCGGGCATAGGCCGCCAGTCCAGTGGCGACAGTGTGCTGCTGCGTCTCATCCAGATGGTCTAACGCCTCCACCACCTGACGGGTACCCCAGGCGTTAATTTTCGCCACCGTATCGTGCCCCTTTGCCGTCAGGGCGAGTGATTTCGCGCGCGCATCCTCCGCGCAAGGACGCTCCTCCAGCTCACCGGCCGCCAGAAGACGAGAGACCATCCGGCTGACGCTTGATTTTTCCAGTCCCAGCAACGTGACCAGCTGCGCGGCCGTCATCTCCCCCCTCATCGATACCTCAAGCAGGGTGTGCACCGCCGAAGGTGAATAATGGGTGGCGGCCAGCGTGGTGCTCATAAAGCCCAGCTCGCGCACCATTAACCGCGAGGCGGTACGAATCTGTTGGATTAAGGGGGTGTCAGGCATGGCAGCGGGTCCAGAAAATGAAATGGTTGTACAATACAACCATCAACTTCATCCTGCGTCAAGATGCAATATGGTGGGATAAGCGTTGCCGTGTGACCTGTGATTTCGCCGCCACAGGGATCATGAAAGCGAATGCCGCGGGCGCCGGACAGCGCCCGCGATGAATATTATTGCGGGTTCTTCGCTTTCCAGGCTTCCCAGGCCGATTTGATCTCCTGCTTCGCAGCGGCGGCATCGTTAAAACCGGCCAGCTCAACCTTTTTACGCCCCTCTGGCAGTTCTTTATAGACCCGGAAGAAGGCCTCCAGCCGCTGCTGCTCGATTTTTGGCAGATCGGTGATGGTCTTGATGTCGTCATAGGTTGGGTCAATTTTACTGGCCGGCACGGCGATGATTTTGTCGTCTTTCTCACCGCCGTCTATCATCTTAAGGACACCGATCGGCCGCAGCTTAATCAGTGTACCCGGCGCCATCGGCGCGCGAGTGTAAAACACCACGTCCAGCGGGTCCCCATCTCCGGCCAGCGACTGGGTCAGCGAGCCGTAGTTCGCCGGGTAAGCCACCGGCATCGACTGAAAGCGGTCGGCGATGATAAACCCCGTTTTGGCGTCGGTTTCATACTTAATGATGCCCCCTGCCGGGATCTCGGTGACGGCGTAAAATTCTTCCGGGTTGTTTTCCGGCTGGGGGAATTCCAGTACGTTCTGCGCCTGCGCGGCGGCGGACAGAAACAGACCGGCAGTGAGGATGGTTTTTACCAGATGCATTGTTGTATCACTCTGTTGTTATAAGAAATTGATGCGCAAAACGATAGAGTTGGGTGATGAAGAAAACATGACCATTCAGTGACGCTATTATTACCTACCAAAATTAGAGGTATTGCCTGAATTTTGTGCTACCGCTGTAGCAAAAAACCACATCCTATACTAAAGCGCCTTGTATTTTTCTCCATCGCGTCTAATCCTTATTGGGTACTATTGCATTAATAAAATTAAACAATCCCCTCACAAGGAGACAGGCATGAAGGCTGCTGTTGTTACCCACGACCATCAGGTTAACGTCACGGAAAAAACGCTGCGCCCGCTGGAATACGGTGAAGCGTTGTTGAAAATGGAATGCTGCGGCGTGTGTCATACGGACCTGCACGTGAAAAACGGCGATTTTGGCGATAAAACCGGCGTCATTCTCGGCCATGAAGGGATCGGGGGGGTGCAAAAAGTCGGACCGGGCGTCACCTCCCTGAAGCCAGGCGATCGCGCCAGCGTAGCGTGGTTCTTCGAAGGCTGCGGCCACTGCGATTACTGTAACAGCGGCAATGAGACGCTGTGCCGCTCGGTGAAAAACGCCGGCTATACCGTCGACGGCGGCATGGCGGAAGAGTGCATCGTCACCGCCAACTACGCGGTAAAAGTCCCGGACGGCCTCGACTCCGCCGCCGCCAGCAGTATCACCTGCGCGGGCGTCACTACCTACAAAGCGGTCAAGGTCTCTCACATCAAACCGGGTCAGTGGATCGCTATCTACGGTCTCGGCGGGCTGGGCAACCTGGCGCTGCAGTATGCGAAGAATGTCTTTAACGCCAAAGTGATCGCTATCGACGTCAACGACGGGCAGCTGGAGCTGGCGGCCTCGATGGGCGCCGATCTGACCATCAACTCCCGTAATGAAGATGCGGCGAAAGTGATTCAGGAAAAAACCGGCGGCGCGCATGCTGCCGTAGTGACCGCGGTGGCCAAAGCGGCCTTTAACTCGGCGGTAGATGCCGTTCGTGCCGGTGGCCGCGTGGTCGCGGTGGGCCTGCCACCGGAGGCGATGAGCCTCGATATTCCACGTCTGGTGCTCGACGGCATCGAGGTGGTCGGTTCGCTGGTCGGTACCCGTCAGGATCTGGTGGAAGCCTTCCAGTTTGCCGCCGAAGGCAAAGTGGTGCCGAAAGTCACCCTGCGCCCGCTGGAAGATATCAACGCCATCTTTAAAGAGATGGAGCAGGGTCAGATCCGCGGCCGTATGGTTATCGATCTGCGCAGCTAATCACCAACGCCTCTCCCGCCCGGGAGAGGCGCTTGCCCCACGCTTCCCACTCGCGAAGTAAATCCAATTTCCGCAAATGCTTAGCGCAATTCCTTGGTTCCTTTGTTTTTAGCCGCGCCCGATGATGGCAACACAATAGATAACAAAGGAATTCACCATGCATCGTCATTTTCGCCTGCCCGCGCTGGCCGCCCTGTTTCTCTCCGGCGCCTTTTCCGTCTGGGCCGCCGACACGCCGGTTAAAGGCGGCACCTTAATTTATCTGGAGCAGCAACCGCACACCAATCTCTATCCGCCCGCCGGCGGCTTTTATCCGAATGGCGGTATTCTCAATCAGATAACCGACAAGCTCACCTGGCAGAACCCGAAAACGCTGGAGATTGAGCCGTGGATTGCCGAGAGCTGGACCAGCAATGCCGATAAAACCGAGTACACTTTCCACCTGCGCAAAGGGGTCACCTTCTCGGACGGCACGCCGCTTGACGCCGCCGCCGTGGCTAAAAACTTCGACACCTATGGTCTGGGAGATAAAGCCCATCGCCTGCCCGTCTCGGAGGTCATCAATAACTACCAGCGCAGCGAAGTGATCGACCCGCTGACGGTGAAATTTTACTTCAACAAACCGTCGCCGGGCTTCCTGCAGGGAACCGCCACCATCGGCTCCGGTCTGGTATCACTCAGCACCCTGCAGCGCAATTTTGAAGAGCTGGGCGATGCCCGGCATATTATCGGCTCCGGGCCCTTTGTGGTGCAGGATGAAAAGCCAGGCCGCGAGCTGACGCTGGTGGCGCGCAAGGACTATCAATGGGGGCCGAAAAACAGTGCCCAGCAGGGGCCCGCTAACCTCGATGGCATCACCTATATTGTGACCCCGGAAGACAGTGTGCGCATCGGCGCGCTGCTGGCGGGTCAGGCGGGCTTTATTCGCCAGGTGCAGGCCTACGATGAAAAGCAGGCGACCGATCAGGGATTTAAGGTCTACGCCGCCCCTACCCGCGGGGTCAACGACAGCCTGAGCTTCCGCCCGGATAACTCGCTGGTCGCCGATCTGCGGGTGCGCCAGGCCCTGCTTCATGCCACCAACGCCAAACAGGTGGTGGAGACGCTGTTCTCCGCTAACTACCCGCAAGCGACCTCCGTACTGGCCAGCTCCGCCGCCGGCTATGTCAATCTGAGCGATAAACTGACCTTCGACCAGGCCAAAGCCCGACAGTTGCTGGACGACGCCGGCTGGAAGCCCGACGCCGACGGTATTCGCAGTAAAGACGGCCAACGGCTGGCGCTGACGGTCTATGAGTCGCTGCCGCAGCCGCAGAATAAGGAAGTGCTGCAGCTGATCGCCCAGCAGTGGCGCCAGGTAGGTGTGGCGTTGACCGTCAAAGCCGGGGATGCCGGTAGCCGTACGCTGGACAATCTTGACCCGCAGAAAACCCCGCTCACCGTCTCAGAAGTGGGCCGCGCCGACCCGGATGTGGTGAAAAGTATGTTCTTCCCCAACAACCGCGATGCGCTGCTGCAGAAAGGCGGCTCCAGCGATAAAGTGCAGCATTTCCGCGATGATAAGCTGAATGACCTGCTGACCGGCATCTCCGCGGCGGTAGAGCCGCAGCAGCGCTTGCAGTTAACCGGTGACGCCCAGCGCTATCTGATCGATAACGCCTATGTGATCCCCATTTTCGAAGAGCCGCAGGTATTCGCCGGCGCGCCGTGGGTCAAAGGCGTCAGCTTCGAGGCCGTCGGTCGTCCGTCGTTCTACGGCGCGTGGCTGGACAAGCACTAAGAGGCCGGGTATGAGCGCTTATCTTCTGCGACGGTTCGGCCAGGGGCTGCTGGTCCTGTGGGCGGCATTTACCCTCACTTTTTTCCTGCTGCAGGTGCTGCCGGGAGATGCGGTGCTGATCAAGTTTCAGAATCCGGATCTTGGCCTGAGCCCGGCGCAAATCGCCGACATGCGACTGGCCTACGGCGCCGATAGCCCGCTGTGGCGCCAGTACCTGCACACGCTGCTGGCGATGCTGCACGGCGACTTCGGCTATTCTCTGCAGGCGGGGCTAGCGGTCAGTAGTCTGATTGCCAGCAACCTGCCGGATACCTTAAGCCTCGCGCTGCCGGCCTTTCTGCTGGCCGTGGCGCTGGCGTTCGCCCTCGCCTTCGCCTCGCGTCTGCCGGGGCTGCGCTGGCTGAGTAACCTCCTGCAGTCGCTGCCGGTGCTGTTTATCTCTCTGCCGACTTTTTGGCTGGGTATCGCCCTGATCCAGCTCTTCTCGTTTCAGCTGCGCTGGATCCCGGTGATCAACCCCGGCCCACTGGAAGGGCTGATTTTACCGGTTATCGCCGTCGCGCTGCCCATTTCGGCCCCGCTGGCGCAGATCCTGATGCGCAGCATGGATCAGGTGGCGGTTCAGCCCTTCGTCGCGGTCGCCCGCGCCAAGGGAATGAGCGAGACCGGCGTCCTCTGGCACCATGTGATGGGTAATGCCCTGCTGCCGGCGCTGAATATTGCCGGGCTGCTGCTGGGCGAGCTGATTGCCGGGGCGCTGATCACTGAGACCGTCTTCGGCCGCAGCGGCCTCGGCCAACTGACCCAGCAGGCGGTCAATAACCAGGATATCGCCGTGCTGCAGGCAGTGGTGATGATCTCCGCCCTCGGTTTCGTCCTGATAAACCTGCTTGTCGACCTGGTCATGCCGCGACTGGATCCCCGACTCCATTTACAGGCCGGAGGTGCGAAATGAGCCTGGTCGATTATGCCATCGCGGTTCGCCGCCGCCCGGAATGGCGCAGGGTGCGTCTGCAGCCTGGCCTGTGGCTGGCGTGGGCGGTGATGATCACTGCGCTGTTAATGGCCCTCGCCCCGCAGTGGTTTACCTCCGCTAACCCGCTGGAAGGGATCCCCGGCGCTCAGCGCCTGGCGCCGCAAGCGCACTACTGGCTGGGTACCGACCAGCTGGGGCGCGACCTGTGGACGCGGGTGGTTTACGGCGCGGTACATTCCCTGTCGGCGGCGCTGATCGCCGTCGCCATCGGCCTGGTGGTAGGTACCGCCCTTGGTACGCTCGCCGGGGCGCTGACCGGACGTGTTGAATCCACGATCATGCGCCTGGTCGATGTCCTGCTGGCCATCCCCTCCCTGCTGCTGCAGCTCACGGTAATTATTCTGCTTGGTTTCGGCACGGTGAATGCGGCGGTGGCGGTTGGCGTGGCGGCTATCGCCAGCTTCGCACGCCTGGCGCGGGCGGAGGTCGTGCGCGTGCGCCACAGCGATTACGTCGAGGCGGCCCGGGGCAGCGGCGGCACCTTTTTCGCCGTCTTCTGGCGCCATATTCTGCCCAACTCGCTCACTGCGGTGCTTGCTTTCGCGACGCTGCAGTTCGGACAGGCGATGTTGGCCCTGGCCACCCTCAGCTTCCTCGGCTACGGCACCCCGCCGCCGGTCCCGGAGTGGGGATTATTGATCGCCGAAGGTCGCAACTACCTGTCGACCGCCTGGTGGCTGACCACCTTCCCCGGCCTCGCCGTGGTCGCCGTGGTCCTTGCCGCCAATCGTCTTAGCCGCCAGTGGAGTGGAGTACGCCCATGAACGTTCTGTCCGTTGAAGACCTGCGCATCAGCTACCGCTCGCGGGGCGAATGGCGCGAGGTGGTGCACAACGTGAGTTTTTCCATCCAGCGTGGCGAAATGCTGGCCTTCGTCGGAGAATCCGGCTCGGGGAAAACCACCACCGCGCAGGCCATAATCGGCCTGCTGGCGGATAATGCCCGCCGGGATGCCGGGCGGATTATCCTCAATGGCGAAGTGATTAGCGACTGGTCGGCAAAACGCCTTAACCGCCTGCGCGGAGTGAGCATCAGCCTGGTCCCGCAGGATCCCGGTAATTCGCTCAATCCGGTAAAAACCATTGGCCAGCAGGTGGAAGAGATCCTGCGGCTGCATCAGTCCCTCTCCGCCGCTGAGCGCCGACAGCAGGTCCTTAACCTGCTCACTAAAGTCGGTCTCAGCCACCCGGAACAGCGTTTTGACCAGTATCCGCATCAGCTGTCTGGTGGGATGAAACAGCGGGTGCTGATCGCCATCGCCATTGCCCTGCAGCCGGATCTGATTATTGCCGACGAGCCCACCAGCGCTCTCGACGTCACGGTGCAGAAGCGCATTCTCGACCTGCTCGATATCCTGCGTCGCGAGTCGGGTACCGCCGTGCTGTTTGTCACCCACGATCTGGCGCTGGCCGCAGAACGCGCCGACCGGATCATGGTGTTTCGTCAGGGAGAGATTCAGGAACAGGGCGCCACCGAGACGATTGTCCAGCGTCCGCAACACCCTTACACCCGCCAGCTGCTCCACGACCTGCAGGATGCGCCGTTGGGGCTGACGGCGGCTCGTCACCGACCGCTGGCCACGCCGGCCATTCGCGTGGAGGGGATCAGTAAACGTTTCTCGCTGGGCAAACAGGCGCTGCAGGCGCTCGACAGCGTCAGTTTTGAGGTCAGACGCGGCACCACCCATGCGCTGGTGGGCGAATCCGGCTCCGGGAAAACTACCCTGGCGCGGATCCTGCTGGGCTTTGAGCGCGCCGATGCCGGACAGGTGACCATCGACGGTATCGACGCCGGGCATCTCAGCCGCGAGGCGCAGCGTCAGCTGCGGCGGAAAATCCAGTTTGTCTACCAGAACCCCTTCGCCTCGCTCGACCCGCGCCAGACGCTGTTTGCGATTATCGAAGAGCCGTTAAAGAACTTTGAGCGCCTCAGCGCGTCGGCGCGTCGCCTGCGCGTGGAGACCGTCGCCGCGCGGGTGGCGCTGGCCCCGGAGCTACTGTCGCGTACGCCGCGGGAGCTCTCCGGCGGTCAACGGCAGCGGGTGGCGATTGCCCGGGCGCTGATCCTCGAGCCGGCGATACTGGTCCTTGACGAAGCGACCTCGGCGCTCGACGTCACCGTTCAGGCGCAGATCCTTGCCCTGCTGCAGCAGTTACAGCAGCAGCTGGGTCTGAGCTACCTGTTCATTACCCACGATCTGGCGACGGTCAGGCGGATTGCCGACAGCGTCACGGTACTGCGCGCCGGCCAGGTGGTGGAGCATGGCGACGTTGACCGCCTGTTCGCCACTCCGCAGCAGGCCTACACTCGCGAACTGATCGCCGCCATTCCCCAGGTTTCACCCCGCTTAGCACAGGCTCACACGGAGAACGCATAATGCCTAAACGCCTCGGCTTTTTTACCCGTCTGCTCGATCAGGGCTCCGCGCAAACGCGCTACCGGCTGGCGGCCGAACAGATCCGCCACGCGGAGCGTTTGGGCTTCGACAGCGCATGGATTGCCCAGCACCATTTTCATGAACAGGAAGGCGGCCTGCCATCGCCGCTGGTGTTTCTCGCCCACGTGGCGGCACAGACCGACCGGATCCGCCTCGGCACGGCGATTATCACTCTGCCGATGGAAAATCCGCTGCGCGTCGCCGAAGACGCGGCGGTACTGGATTTACTCACCGACGGGCGTCTGGAGGTGGGGTTTGGTTCCGGCGGCACGCCAACGTCGTTTCTGCCCTTCGGCCTGACCAGCGAGCAGCGCGGGGCGGTGTTTGCCGACCATCTGCACCTGATCCATAGCGCCTGGCGCGGCGACACGCTGAGCCACCCGGACAACCGTCTCTATCCGCCCGCACCGCAGTTGGCGGAGCGTATCTGGATCGCCACCTTCTCGGCGGAGGGCGCCATCCGCGCCGGTCAGGCGGGACACGGGCTGATGCTGTCGCGCACCCAGCCAAGGCCCCCCGGCGAGCCACGTCTGCCGCTGGACGCGATCCAGAACCCGATCATCGATGCCTACCTGGCGGCGCTGCCGGACGGGGTTGCACCGCGGATCCTCGCTTCGCGCACCGCCTTCGTCGCCGACAGTCACGCCCACGCCCTGCAGATCGCCGAGCCCGGTCTGCGCAAGCAGGCGACACAGCACCGGGCGGCGGGTCATACGATAGAAGGTGACAGTGTCACCGACTATCTGCAACAGTTGGATGCCCACGTCGGCGATCCTGAGCATGTTATTGCCTCCCTGGCGCAGGACAGCGTGCTGGCCCGCGCCACCGATATTTCGTTTCAGGTGCACTCGGTGGAGCCTTCGCACCGGGATACGCTGCGTTCCATTGAGCTGATCGCTCAGCATATTGCCCCCCACATCAGATAAGGAGTCACCATGACGCTGAGTCAGGATATTCTGGCCGAACTGGCGGAGATTGCCCCCGGTTCCCCGCTCGACCAGGCGCGCGCCGTACGCGATGCCGCCACCCGTCACGCCCAGGGAAGTTATGAAGTGCTGTTCAGCCAGCAGGACGCTGACTTTCCTCTTGATGAACGCTTCGCGGTGGCCGCGAAGGTGGCGAAACTGCACCAGGCGGACGCGCTGGCGGCGCACTATGCCGGTTTCGGGCTCGCCGATCCAACCACCGATCGTTTGGTCCCGGCGCTGGCCTTTGCCCGCCTGCTCACCTTCACCCCCGTCGAAGCCACCCCCGGCGCGCTGCACACCTTAACCGGCGCGGGCTGGAGCCTGCGGGGCATCGTCACTCTGGCGCAACTGGTGGCCTTTGTCAGCTTCCAGAGCCGACTGCTGCTGGGCCTGCGGGCGCTGAACCATAAGCCCACTGTCAGCGCCGATACGCCGCTGGTCGCCGGATACTGGCATACCACACCGCATACCCAGAGCGGCAAAGCGGCCCCGGTTCGCTTCACCCGCGACGAGCTGCACTGGGAACCCTGGCTGGCCGATAAACCGCTGGCGGAATTCAACGCTGAAGAACTGGCGATTCTGGCCAAATATGGCCATAGCGACTCCCCCTACTTTCGCCTGCTGGCGCGCAATCAGCCGGTGCTGGAGCAGCGGACGCTGACCGATAAAGGCATTTTCTATACCCCCGGAGGATTGCCGCGCGCCGAACGCGAGCTGGCCGCCACGGTGACCAGCAAAATCAACGGCTGTATTTACTGCGCCTCGGTGCATGCCCGCAAAGCGGCGCAGCTGGCGAAGGACGAGACCGCTGTCGACACGCTGCTGGCGGTGACGCCGGGGGAGAATTTGAGTGACGGCCAGTCGCCGCGCTGGCAGGCGGAAATCGACGCCGCCGCTGCGCTGTCGGTGACGCCGCCGGGGCTGAATGCCCGCCATCTGGCGGCGCTTGATGAGCAGGGTTTAGATACCCTGGCCCAGCTGGATCTGCTGCAGTCGGCGGCCTTTTTCGCCTGGGCCAACCGGCTGATGCTGACCCTTGGCGAACCCTGGCGTGAGTAAGCGTCGTTAGCAAGCTTGTCGGCGCTGATGGCAGCCATAGATGAGCAAGGCGCTCATCGCCAGAAACGACAGCGTGGCGGCAGGAAGCGCCACGCTGTTCCAGCCAAAGCCCTGGGCAATCATCATCCCGCCGCAGAAGGCGCCGATGGCGCTGCCGAGGTTGAAGGCAATCTGCCCTCCTGCCGCCCCCAGCATCTCGCCGCCTTTGGCGTTCTGCAGCAGCAGGATCTGCAGCGGCGCCGACAGGGCGAATAGTCCCGCGCAGCAGATAAACGCCAGGGTCAGCGAAGCGACTTTATGCTCACCGAAGGCAAAGATCAGCAGTAGCGTCACGGCAATGACCCCGTCGGTTATGGCCGCAATGCGCAGCGGGCTAAAGCGCCCGGAAATTTTGCCGCTGAACAGATTGCCGACCACCATTCCCAGCCCCGCCAGCATCATAATCAGCATCATCCTGCCTTCGGCAAAGCCGGAGACGTTGAGCATAAAGGGCTTAATATAGCTGAACCAGGCAAACACGCCGGCATTGCCAAACATGGTGGCGGCAAAAATCAGCCACGGCGCCGGGGAGGCCAGAAAACGGAACTGCTCGCGCAGCCGGGTGCTGGTGCGATCATAGAGGGTGGGCACCCAGCAGAAAATAGTCATCAACACGGCGACGTTAAACACGGCGATAAGGGCAAAGGTATAGCGCCAGCTGAAGTGATGCCCAAGCCAGGTGCCGCCGGGGACCCCCACCAGGTTAGCCACCGTCATCCCGCCGATCATCCCCGCCACCGCGGCGGTCACCTTCCCCGGCGGCGCGATTTTCGACAGGATAATCGCGCCGACGCCAAAGAACGCCCCGTGAGGAAAACCGGAAACCAGGCGGCCAAGCGCCAGCATGGCGTAGCTACTGGAGAGGGTAAACAGGGTATTGCCGAGAATACACAGGGCAGCGAGAAACAGCATCACCGATTTCAACGAAAACCGGCTGGAGAGCAGCGCCATGATCGGCGCGCCGATCACCACACCGAAGGCATACCAGGCAATCATATTGCCGGCGGCGGGGATCGACATCCCGACATCGTGCGCCATATCCGGCAGCACGCCCATAATGCCAAATTCCGCCATGCCGAGTCCGAAGGTGCCCAGCGCCAGTGAAAAAATCGTTTTTTTCATACATCTTATAGGGGTATTGAGAGACGGCCGGCATTATTGACTATCCCGCCCCGACACACCAGCTAAAAACGCCCGACGGCAGTTTCCTCCATACAACGGCCTGATTCGTTCATGCTCGCCGCCCGCGCGGCCGGCCATCATCGAGCCGGCGACGGCGTGGCTTAGCAATGACCCTCCCCTATTAAAATCAGTGGGCTCAAAGCGATAAACGCCCAATTGATCTCAACTTAACTTGAGGTTGTAAAGTCTTCCCATCATTCACCTCTGGAGAATCATCGATGCACACTGTTGATGTCGGTTTTACCCATGTCGCCTTTACCGTTCGCTGTCTGGCCAGCAGCATTGATTTTTATACCCGCTATACCGCGATGACCGTCATTCACCAGCGCGAGCCTGGCTTACCCTCGGCGCGTAAGGTGGCGTGGCTCAGCGATCGTACCCGGCCCTTCGCTCTGGTGCTGGTACAGAGTGACGATCCGGCCGACACACCGCTGGGCCCGTTCGGCCATCTCGGCGTCGCCTGCGCCACCCAGGCGGAGATCGACGAGAAGGTCGCTCAGGCGCGGCGGGAAGGCGTTTTGCGGCGGGAACCGGAACAGCTGGGCGATCCGGTGGGTTACTTCGCCTTCTTTGCCGACCCGGACGGTAACACCCTCGAGCTGTCATGGGGGCAGCGGGTGGGGCTGGAAGTCATTGCGGCGGGGAACGCCAGCTAGCCCGTCCCCTGCGCGAATATTTTCCACCGCCTCGCCGGCGAAGGATTACACTTCAAAGGGATACCTCGGCAACACGGAGCATGGCGATGGGTAATAAGAAAAACGGTAATCCGGTCGACGCGGCAGTGAAGACCGCCCCGCTCGACAATAAAGCGTATGAGAAGGCGTTGCGCAAACTCCATGTTGAACTGGTGAAACTGCAGCGCTGGGTGGTGCATAAAGGGCTGAAGGTGTGCATCGTCTTTGAAGGCAGGGACGGCGCCGGCAAAGGCGGCACCATTAAGGCGATCACCGAGCGCGTCAGCCCGCGTATCTTCCGGGTCGTCGCCTTGCCCTCTCCCACCGAGCGCGAGAAAAGCCAGCTCTATTTCCAGCGCTATATCAAGCACCTTCCGGCGGCTGGCGAGATTGTGATTTTCGATCGCAGCTGGTACAACCGCGCCGGCGTCGAACGGGTGATGGGCTTTTGCACCCCGGAGGAGGTGCAGAAGTTTCTCGACGGTGCGCCGATGGTGGAGCGCGGCATGGTCGAATCGGGCATAATTCTGCTCAAGTACTGGCTGGAGGTCTCTCCGCAGGAGCAGGAGCGCCGCCTGCGGGATCGCATCGACGATGGTCGTAAAATCTGGAAGCTCTCGCCGATGGACATTAAGTCTTTCAACCGCTGGGATGAATATACCGCCGCCCGCGACGCCATGTTCGCCGCCACCGATACCGCCTGGGCGCCGTGGTTCGTCGCCCGCTCGGAGGATAAAAAGCGCGTACGTCTGAATATCATCACCCATCTGCTGTCGCAGATCCCCTATGAAGCTTTACCGGTGGAGCATGTGACGCTGCCGAAGCGCAAAATTGGCAAAATGAAACAGACCAATTTCCCCTTCCGCTTTATTCCCGAGAAGTTCTGATTATTCCTCGCCGCGCTGGTTAATACCAGCGCCAGGTTTATTACCACAACCATGAATATTTCATGGCTATTACTTTCCTCTGGAAGCGGCCTCGCAAAATAAATATTAAAGTTGCTGCTGGGATTTATTTTTTAGTGAGTAAAGTGAATAATCACAGAACCAACCGCAAGGAGCCGATGATGAAAAGTAATACGCTACGTAAAAGACCCACTGACGTACCCGTCCAGAAGTCGTCAGCACAGCCAGGTAAAGATTTACGAGAAGCAGATAAACAGCGACAGCACAAGGAATTCATTGCCGTAATGAATGAATTTATTGCAAAAGGAGGCACTCTTACTGATGATGAATTTTTCAGGGTACTATGATGCTTGAACAATTCAATGTTTATCGAAATTGTTCTGCTCAGACAAATAAAACCCTGCCGTATTATATGATCGTGCAGAATGATTATTATGCAGACCTGGCCACGAGAGTCATTATTCCTTTAATGCGAACACAACAGTTACCACGCTGGCATCAGCATGTCGTACCAAGGATAAATATAGAATTTGACAGCTTTTTACTTTGTACGCCAATGATCAGTAACTTAAATAATAAACGGATCCAGCCACAGGATTTCGTCTGCAATCTGAGTCATGCGCGCCAGGGCGTTATCGATTCAATCGATACACTTATCACGAACTGCTGACTGTCGGGAACCCGCTCCGACATCTCCGGAGCGGGTTTTGCGCCGTGAAGGCTTACTTCATCCCTTCGCGACTCTCTTTCATCGCCTCCAGGCGTTCGACATCGCGATACCAGCGCGGGTGATGTTTCTTCGCCCAACGGCGGCTGACCTTACCTTCAATCATGCCTTTAATCGACCCTTTAACCCAGAATGCCATGTACATATGGATGAGGATCGCGTGGATCAGGATAATTGCCGAAGTGGCGTGTATCAGCAGGCTGTAACGGATAACTGGAATCGGGAAATATTCTGCAAAGTACGGGCGCCAGATAATCATCCCGGTCACCAGCAGCACGAAAATCATGCTCATGATGGTCCAGAACATCATCTTCTGCCCGGCGTTATATTTACCGACGCGCGCGACCTTATGTTCGTTGCCTTTCAGCACCTCCACGATACCTTTCAGCCAGGGGATATCCTGTTTATCTGGAATATTGTGGTGGACAAAACGCACAAACATAAACATCAGCGCGACAAAAATCAGCACCCCAAAGAACGGGTGCAGGATACGCCCCATCTGCGGGGTGCCGAAGGTTTCCGTTAGCCACTGCAGCGTCGGGAAGAAAAACGATATTCCCGACAGTGCCACGAGGAAGAAACAGATAACCACCGTCCAGTGACAGGCACGATCGATAAACGTCGTGCGCACAATCATCTTCGATTTACTCATCATGCTCCTCCTCGTCGTCATCAACTTCCTTGTTCGGCCCGATACCGATGTAGTGGTAGATAAGCCCGGCGAAGGTGGCGATAAAGCCCGCCGCCGCCAGCGGTTTCAGCGCCCCCTTCCACAGACTGATACTGGTATCGATCTGCGGTTCCTTCGGCAGCTTGTGATACAGCTCCGGCTGGTCGGCATGATGCAGGACGTACATCACGTGGGTGCCGCCTACGCCCTGCGGGTTGTAGATCCCGGCGTTGGCATAACCGCGTTTTTTAAGCTTATCCACCCGCTCCTGCGCCACTTCCAGCATCTCTTTTTTCGTGCCGAAGTGGATCGCGCCGGTCGGACAGGTTTTCACGCAGGCCGGTTCCTGGCCGACGCTGACCCGATCCACGCACAGGGTGCATTTATAGACCCGGTTATCCTCTTTATTGAGGCGCGGGATATTAAACGGACACCCGGCAATGCAGTAGCCGCAGCCGATGCAGTTTTCCTGCTGGAAATCGACGATGCCGTTGGCGTACTGAATAATCGCCCCGGCGGAGGGGCAGGCTTTCAGGCAACCCGGTTCCTCGCAGTGCATACAGCCATCCTTGCGGATAAGCCACTCCAGCTTGCCGTTCTGTTCGGTCTCGCTAAAGCGCATTACCGTCCAGGATTTGGCGCTGAGATCCGCCGGATTGTCGTACACGCCGACGCAGTGCCCCACTTCATCGCGGATGTCATTCCACTCAGAACAGGCCACCTGGCAGGCTTTACAGCCCACGCAGGAAGAGACATCGATTAGCTTGGCGACTTCCGCCTTATAGTCCCGCGCGCGCGGCGCGGGCGTGATCGGGTTGGTCGCGGAGCGTTTAATAATGTCTTGTGTTTCCATCGCCATTGAATCGCTCCTTACGCTTTCTCGATGTTGACCAGAAACGCCTTATACTCCGGCGTTTGCGAGTTGGAATCGCCGACGTTAGGCGTCAGGGTGTTGGCGATATAGCCTTTGCGGGCCACGCCTTCAAAGCCCCAGTGCAGCGGGATCCCGACGGTTTCGACCTGCTGGCCGTTGACGTTCAGCGTGCGCAGGCGCCGGGTCACCACGGCAACCGCGCGAATAAAGCCGCGTTTGCTGCTGACGTTCACCCAGTCGCCGTTGGCGATACCTTTGCTTTTCGCCAGCCCTTCGCTGATTTCGACAAACTGTTCCGGCTGCGCGATGGAATTGAGCAGCGCATGCTTGGTCCAGGTGTGGAAATGCTCGGTCAGACGATAGGTGGTGCCGACATACGGGAACTTATCCTTCTTACCCAGGCGGATGGCGTCCTCTTCATACAGACGCACCACCGGGCTGGAGACCACCTTCGGGTGCAGCGGGTTGGTGCCCAGCGGGGTTTCCATCGGCTCGTAGTGTTCCGGGAACGGCCCTTCCGCCAGTTTATCCAGCGCAAACAGGCGGCCAAGTCCCTCCTGCTGCATGATAAACGGCCCGGTGTTGCTCCCCGGCGGCGCAGTATTGAAGTCCGGAATATCATTTCCGACCCACTTGCTGCCGTTCCACTGGATCAGCATCCGCTTCGCATCCCACGGCTTGCCGTTAATATCAGCCGAAGCGCGGTTATACAGCACCCGACGATTGAGCGGCCACGCCCAGGCCCATCCCAGCGTATTGCCCAGGCCCGAAGGATCGGCGTTATCACGATTCGCCATCTGGTTACCCTGCTCGGTCCAGCTGCCGGTATAGATCCAGCACGACGACGCGGTGCTGCCGTCATCGCGCAGCAGCGCGAAGCTATTGAGTAGTTGGCCTTTTTTCGCCAGCAGAGCGCCATTTTGATCGTAGAGATCCGCCAGCGCGTAGCCGTTGTTCTCTTTAGCCACTTCTGCCGATTCCGGGTGATCTGGCTGCTTATAGCTCCAGCTCATTTTCAGCAGCGGTTCCGCGCCCTTCCCGCCTTCGCGACGGTACAGCTCGCGCAGACGATGATAGATCCCAGCCAGGATTTCGCCATCGTTGCGCGCTTCCCCCGGTGCGTCCTGGCCTTTCCAGTGCCACTGCAGCCAGCGACCGGAGTTGGCGATCGAGCCATCTTCTTCAGCAAAGCAGGTCGACGGCAGACGGAAGACTTCGGTCTGAATCGCCGACGGGTCGACATCATTAGACTCGCCGTGGTTCTGCCAGAAGGTCGAGGTCTCGGTCACCAGCGGATCGATAACCACCAGATACTTCAGCTTGCTGAGACTGCGGACCACTTTGTTTTTGTCCGGGAAGGACGCTACCGGGTTGAAGCCCTGACAGATATAGCCAGTGACGTTGCCGCTATCCATCATATTGAAGTACTTGATAACGTCGTAGGCCTGATCCCATTTCGGCAACCAGTTGAAGCCCCAGTCATTCTCTTTCTGCGCCGCCTCGCCATAGAACGATTTCATCAGGCTGACGAAGAATTTCGGGTAGTTGCTCCAGTAGTTCACCTGGTCGGGCAACGTCGCTTTCGGCGTGTTGGCGCTAAGATAACTTTGCAGATCGCTCTGTTTATCGGATGGCAGCGTCAAATAACCCGGCAGACTGGTCGACAACAGGCCCAAATCGGTCAGCCCCTGAATATTGGAGTGGCCGCGCAGCGCGTTGACGCCGCCGCCGGCCATGCCCATATTGCCGAGCAGCAACTGGATCATCGCCATGGTGCGGATGTTCTGCGCGCCGACGGTGTGCTGCGTCCAGCCCAGGGCATACAGGAAGGTGGTGGTGCGGTCCGCGGCGCTGGTTGACGCCAGCACCTCACACACTTTAAGGAAGTCCGCTTTCGGCGTACCGCAGATATTCTCCACCACTTCCGGCGTGTAGCGGGAAACATGCTGCCTGAGCAGATTCCACACGCAGCGCGGATGGCTGAGCGTTTTATCGCGTTTGGCGTAGCCGTTTTCATCGAACTGGTAGTTCCAGGACGATTTATCGTACTGACGTTTTTCGGCATCGTAGCCGCTGAACAGGCCCTCTTCGAAGGCAAAATCATCCCGCACCAGCAGACTGGCATTGGTGTAATGCTTCACGTACTCGGCATTGATCTTATTATTTTCGATCAGGTACAGCAGCACGCCCGACAGGAAGGTAATGTCGGTACCGGAACGAATCGGCGCATAGATATCGGCCACCGACGCGGTACGCGTAAAGCGCGGGTCGACGACGATAAGCGTGGCATCGTTATTGTTTTTCGCTTCCATCGCCCAGCGGAATCCCACCGGATGCGCTTCGGCGGCGTTGCCGCCCATCACCACCACAACGTTAGCGTTTTTGATATCAACCCAGTGGTTGGTCATCGCACCGCGACCAAA
>NZ_KV789880.1:94517-96762 GCF_001807705.1 Klebsiella sp. HMSC25G12
GCAAGACTTGCTACCGTTGGTCCGTGTCAGACGCGTGCCTGGTTGTCTACCGCCAGCATGCCGAGCGAACGCACAAATTTTTGCGTCAGCATGCCAGTCTCATTGCTTGCCGCCGAGGCGCACAGCATGCCGGTGGAAAGCCAGCGGTTAACCGTCACGCCCTGCTCGTTCTTTTCAATAAAGTTGGCGTCGCGGTCGGCTTTCATCAGTCTGGCGATGCGGTTAAAAGCTTCATCCCAGGAGATGCGCTGCCATTTATCCGAGCCCGGGGCGCGGTATTGCGGATAACGCAGGCGGTTTTCACTGTGGACTATAGCGCGCGAAATAAATTGATACCGAACTGGAAATAAATTGATACCGAACGAAACCGATAAAAAAATATTTTTGATACCAAAAATTAATAGAGAAACGAACCCATCCTTGGCACCCTACTTCCGTTGCTAATTTAACCCGCAGCACCTTCTATTCTGTCCAGTCTTCTGCGCTGATAGGCGTTCTCCATCGCATTACACTCATCCATAACCAGGCGCCATTCGCTTCCTGCTGGTATCGCTTCCTTAGTTACTCGAGATCCTGCCTGGCGTATAAGAACCTGTGTTTCCTCTGAGATCTTAACCCCCTGCTCATCGTACTGCGCCGGAATGGTTTCGTACTCGTCATCCCATGACTCCACCTGTTCGGGCTGGGCATCCCATTCGTTATGGACAACCAAGGCCCATTCAGTAGCATCTTCCCCTGCGGCTGCAAACGCTTCAACGATATCTTGTGCAATGTAGCCCACATGCCAGCGAGCGCCATCCTCGCCTTTCTCCGCAATGGCCCAGTCGTATTTAAATCGCTTGATAGCAATTGTTCCCCATATATCCAGGATATTATCGGGTATTGCCTCCCGCACCGGTTTGTGATCACGGTCTGAAACAACAGTTACCGCATTCTGGGAGTAGATATTTTTAACGGTATTACCCGCGGAGCCTATATCCCAGGTATTTGTCGCACTGAAGCCAATGTTCCCCCCAAAGACAAGAGCCGAGGCATTAAGACCGATTGAGGTCCCGTATGCAGTTATATCAGCAGATTTAGTAGTTGCCCCGCCGACATAAAACTCAACCGCTCTCGTGCCTGTCGCCCCTGCGTTATACCCGAAACGCATAACCGTCCCGCGCAGGGTAAAGCTACCGTTTGCTGTCAGAGCGTCTGCGGTATAGTCGCGGTAATAGGTACGCGGGGTCAGGGTGCGCTGATTGATAGTCAACTCATCACCAGTTGCACCGACAACGGCATCGAGCACGTATTGCCCGCTCAGACTGCCATCCACTTTAAATTTACGACCGTGAATGCGCGTTTCGCCCGTGTAACCCGTTGACGACCCTGCTGTGATATTCAGGGGAACCCCCATGAATACGAAAGGTTTATACGCAGCGGGAACATCAATAGTCGTGCGACCGTTTGCGGCGTCAACAGACACCACACTTACGGTGAAGTCCTTCGCAAAGTACGAGCCGATCGCATTCCCGCCTTTTACGAGCAGCGGAAGATTGCTGTATCCATAATCTTCGTAGAACGTCGTACCGAACTTGTAGTCCGGGTTGGCTCGCTGATGGGCAATCCATGGGTTAATCAGATCACCAGGTGCGAAGATTCCACCGCCGACCTTCTTAAACAAATTATACCTAAACCCGTTTGTCGGCTGCACATTCCCCCAGATACTCTGATCAGAGCTTTCGGGGATGTAGTTCAGTCCGGTCGGGAATACCGGGATGCCGCCAGTGAACGCCTGCACCGCTTTCAGGATCACCGGCGTGGCGTCAGGGATGGTCAGCTGCAGCGACTGCTGGGCGCCGGAAGTGCCCACACCATCATTGTTGTTCCACTTGAGGTTCTGAATGATCGCCATTTTGTAGCCATTGCCAAAATCAATGGCCATCTCGGCTTTTGCGATAAACAGGTTGTAGTTATACCCCGCATCCGTAGCGAGCTGATCGATGTTTGCGGTCTGCCACAACACGATGTTGTTGAGGTCAAAATTGCCGCTCATATCCTTGTACCAGATGCAGATATTGCTGTGTATCGCAGGCGACAGAACCGGAAGCTGCAAAATGCCATTTGCAGCCATCAGTCCATACGGAGAGAACATCTCCTTAGTGGTCTTGTGCCCACGAAGTGAGTCAACGTCCGGCGGGTTCACATAGGTACTATTGGTGCCATACATCACACCATAGGTGCCGTATTTGAAGTCAAATCCGCC
>NZ_KV789880.1:96782-237959 GCF_001807705.1 Klebsiella sp. HMSC25G12
CCGTATCCGGCTGGCGGCACCCAGTTCTCATTGGCGTCGTAATACCCAAATGCACCTGCCTCGAAAGTCAGGTACTTATAGGTTCTGTCCGGCCGGTACTGCGAACCAATACAGTCGATATTTAATCCGAAGCCCTTCTCGTTGCCATCGTTCCACCACTTGTTCAGGATGGTGACATAGGAAGGGGTGCTTTCCATATAACACGCAGAGTAGACGGAGCCACGCGCAGCGGTAGCGATGACGGACTTGTTCGGTTTACGCTCGGTCGGGTTGTACGCCGGGATGCTGAGATATGCGCCTGAGCAATGGAACCCATGACCAGTCTCG
Source organism: Klebsiella sp. HMSC25G12 (assembly GCF_001807705.1). NCBI lineage: Bacteria > Pseudomonadati > Pseudomonadota > Gammaproteobacteria > Enterobacterales > Enterobacteriaceae > Klebsiella > Klebsiella sp. HMSC25G12. Next base: position 97,110 of record NZ_KV789880.1, read on the forward strand.
ATCAGGAAATAATCGCACTGCTGACCGCTGGGAGATGATGCCCAGCGTCCGTTGTTCGAAATCGTCCCGCCAATCCATTGGCACCAGTCGATATGCAATCGCACGCAGCAATATCGCGCGGTGCTGACGTACAAGTTTTTGAAGACGCAACTGTAGAAGTTTCCAATCTTCTCTGGCAGCAGGCTGGACTTGTAGGGAATTATGCTGCTCGGCAGCACGCCGTCTTCGTCAGTCCGACACTGCATTCCGACGAGATTTACGCGGAAGTTTTCGATACGTATATCCGAGAAAGAACAATACCATGGATTAAGCGCCAGAATGCCAATACCCGCTGTACAGTCAGCGTCCAGGGTGCCTGGAACGTGGTCACCAATAATCGCCCCCCCTCGTATTGTGGTAAAGCCAAGACTTACTGATTCCCAGTACAGGTTTTCACCACACGCTGCATAAATAGAGTCAATGTCTTCAACAGCGTGCTCAAGACCATTCAGATACGTTCCCGTGACTGAATATTTGCGTGACCTGCTCGCTTTAACATAAATCGTGGATTTTCCAAAATCGTAACGGATGTTACTGCGGAGCTTGATCGCTTCTTTGCCGATTCGATACAGGCCATCAGGCAGAGTGATATTTAGCGCTTTAAAAGTTGTCGACGAGGACAGCGTATTTTCAGCCTGATAGAGGATAGGCAATGTAAAATAAAGCCCGTTTATTGCCTCTCCAAGGCATACGAAATCATCAGTATCTACCTGAGACTCGTCAAAATCCACCAGCTCTCTGACGCCATTGACTTTGGGATTAACAAAACTGCCAGCATCAATCTTAATTTGAAACTCTAGGCCGTTTAAATTATACACTTTTGCTTCAGATGGAATATGTTTTCCTGCGCGATCTAACCTTAAAACTCCAGTAGAAATCCACGCATGTCCACCACCGTCGTTAGGTTGATAAAACCCTCTTGAAACGAAATAGTCACGATTTATTGTCGAAGTAAGTACATCAATTGTAGAATCAAAAAATACGATCCTCTTGATTGCTTCTGAAAGTTGCCCCTGATTACTTTTATCAGGGGTAACTCCGGCTGCTTTTAGGGTGTTTAGCAATTCAGCCTGCACAGTATTAAACCAGTCAGCCCCCGGCCAACTGATACCGCCTTGGTCCTGACTCTCACCAAACCAGCGCGGAGTTATGGATTGCGGTTCTTTCGGTTCCGGCATCTCCGGGACACCGCTTGTGTTGTCGAGATGATACATGACGACTCCTTACGGCTTCTCAGGCCAGACAATATCGGTGGCAGTGGTACCCACGCGACTCACTGCGAGGCGATACGCCTCCCATCGCTCCAGCTGCGCGGTTTCATCATTCGTTGCCTGACCGCTGCTGACGGCATAGCTCAGCAGCGAAATTTGCTCCGAAGCCTCAGAGAGCAACTTCGCCTTCTGGCGGTCAGCCTGAGCGATGAGGTATGTCCGCTCAGCATCTTCGTTTTTGACCCAGGCAGAGCCATCCCATTCATCAAACTGACCCGGCATTTTGAGGGTGTAGCCGTCGGGAACAGGACCGATATCGGTGATAGTCAGAGGCTCACGGGTCGCGGTGTTCCAGATAACCTGACCACGCAGGTCTGTGACATAAACCCACTCAGTGCCATTCCAGCGGGTGACGAACGTCGTTTTGTCTTCTGGTGGGGCCACGAACGTATAGCCTTCAGGCAACATAAACCAAGCATCAGAGACGGTATGTTTTGTACCGTCGCTCTCGTAATAAAGCTGACCGGTTTTATCCTCAATCTGTGTCCACTGGCCATCTGCAAACAGCAGAACATAACCGGCATCAGCGACCGGCGGCTCAGTGGTGATGGCCCATTCCGGCAGGGATTCACTCAGGGACGAAATAACAAAACCGGTGCCTTGAATATTCCAGTAACGGGTCCCACGAATATCATCCACATATTCCCAGTCACCATTTTTAAATATGCCGGTCTTACCTTTATCCGGTTCACATGGAATATGCGTGGTATTTGCAGGCAGGCCGGTGCCCGCCGGAATAGTCATAAAGACGGAGCCAATATAAACGCCATCGACGTCGTACTGATAAAGCCAGATGGCCTGCGGGCTTTGAGAAAATTCGAATGACATTACGCTAACCTCACAATGGCGTTAAAGGCGATGTTTTTGACGGTATTTTCCGCATTACCAGTGCTATTGATAGTCACGACATGGCCATGTGGGCCGATGTAAACAGTGTGGCCGTGAATACCGATCTCGACGATATGTCCGTGGGCCGGGGCTTTGCTGGTTTTATTCCGGGTACGATGGGAATCATTATCTGACCCGACGATGTAGTCCGGGTCCCAGACAGCGCCCGGCCCAACCATTCCACCATCGTGATCGTGCTCGTTATCCAGACTGGTGGGTTTTGTGCCGTGATCAAAGTTACTGGTGGGTACGGTCCCGAGGTCTGTTGAGGCTATACTCCCTGTGTGTGCGTGAGTCTTGACGCCATCGGCTTCATACGACAGCAACGCACGCCCGGATGCAGGCAGAAACTTGATGGTCTGGCCGCGCATATCCGGCAGAACACCGGAGGGATACGCAACGGCAAGACGAGGATACGCCGTTTTATTGAAGCTCTGACCCAACATAAGAATAAAGCCGTTCGGCGCGATCGCCCCCGGCCACGGAAGTGGAATGCCCGGAGGGAGCATATAATCCGATGAAAATAACCGGATGGCCTGGGCAAACTGGTCCAGCTGCGTTTTATCCGGCGTGATATTGGCCAGCGCCAGCACGTTCAGCATTTCCGCCTGAATAGCGTTAAACCAGTCCGCACCCGGATAGCTTGGCTGAATACCGTCGCCGCCTTCGGTAAACCAGCGGCGCTCGGTAAATAATACCGGCTTAATGGCGGGCATATCAGGAACGGAAGAGGCATTATCCAGGTGATACATAATTAAACCTCGTAAAGAAAATCATAATCGTGGCCAGCGAGTCGGTAACGACGTAAAAAACATTCCAGTATCTGCGCCTGCAGGCTGATTAACGGCGTCAGAACGTTGCTGATACTGCGAAAGCGGATCATCGGCATATCCGTGACCGTCACCTGCAGCAGGTAGCGGTATTTATGCGAATAAATTGGATACATGATGTCGCGCATCACGTGATGCGGCAGGATTTCGGTCACCTGAATGGTGAAGCCCAGCGCATCCTTCACGGCCTGCTCAATTTGCCAGGTGGCCAGGCCGCCCTTGCGGTGATACTTCTCCACCACGGCATCACGACGGCGGTCGAAGCCATCCGGGATAGCGTTACAGTCCGGCAGTCCGAGATAGTCTTCCCAGTCGGACAGCAGCAGCTCAGTGGTCTCCGGGCGCATCTCGGTGACCAGCAAATCCGCGTTCGCCTCCGCCAGCTGCAGGCGGGAACTGAAGCCCCGGAGCAGTGACGTCAGCGCCGCCGTCTGGTCGCGTGGCCACGCCTTACCGCGCGGCATCAGCTGCTGCAGGACGTCCTGCCAGTCCTCTACACGATGCGCCATGTGATTGCTCCCAGCGTCAGCAGCTCATAGTTCTCGCTGGCCTGATTGGTGGTGAGGTCCAGCTCATAGTCAGTGACGCCCGTCGATGAGCCGATGGCTGTGCGGATAGCGGAGAGCAGCAGCGTGTCGCCCGGCGAGACCGAGCGGAACAGCGCCTGCAGGCTCAGGGTGACCGCAGAACGGATGGCCGCAGTATCGGGGATGACGCGGATGGTCAGCGGCACCGGCTTGAGAGTCAGCGGGATGGGCCAGACCTCGATACCGCCGGGCTTGCCGACGTAAGTCCCAGTGGCCGGGTCCTGATGGCGGAAAATATACGCCTGCATTGCGGCTCTGTCGGTGTCAGTTGGGATAATGTCATTGCGCTGGTCGTAAACCCACGCAAGGCCGACGGTGCTCCGCCCATGCCAGTTGTCGAACGCCCATGCCCGGCTGATGCCCGGCAGTTCGGTGGCCCAGATAACGTAGTCATGGAGTGCGCCGCCGGTGGGTGGGTTGCGCTTGCGGTACAGCAGGCGCGTCAGCAGTTCGGCCACGGACTCGACGTCCGCGCCGCCGGAGATACCGGCATCCGCCACCACGCCGTCGCTGTTCACTCCGGCCACCGGAGAAATGAGGGTCAGAACGTCGCCCACCGTCAGGTTGCCGCTGAGGCCCGTCTCATCAGCCTGCACGGTGACGGTGATTTTACCCGCTGACGGGGCACTGGTGGCGGTGACGTGGAAGCGTACGCCATCCTGCGTCTGCATCTCCGTATCGAGGGGCAGCGGTCGGGTACCGGTGAAGGTGACCGGGCCGCTGGCATAGGATGCAGCCTTACGAATAACGCCCTCATAGCGGGCGGTATCAATGATGGTTTCGTCGGCGGACTGCTCTGACGGGATAATCTGGTTTTTAATCCACGTCTGATAATCGTAGACGTCGCGTAAAGCGCCACTGAAAGCGGTATTTAACGCACGTTCAACACCCAAAATCGGTAATTCCTGGTCAAGTGCAATCTCTAAATCCTGAATACCGGATCGAATAAGCTTGCGAAGCGTCGGAACATCAAATGTAGCCATTTTCTACCGCCTCCCAGCGTTTCTTTATTTCGACGGTTAACTCGGTTTTATCCGGGCGGGTGAGAATAATGGTTAATGCCAGCCAGTTAATACGGGGAATAGTGGCAATGACCTGCGCATTTCGCGCATAGCCGTAACGTAATAACGGCTGCATGGCCAGACGGGCGTAATTCTCCGCGCGGAGTCTGACCTCTTCGGTCAGCTTTTCACGGTCAATCAGCCAGAGCTTTGAGCCCCATTCAAAATCGCTGAAGGAATTACCGCACCAGCCGCGACGGTCATCGGTGCCGTCGGGTATTTCGTCGCTGGTATCTGCCCGTGCATCAGTAAACAGGCAGATATACACCAAAGAAACAAGGCCCTCGTCAAACGAAAGGCCATTGTGTTCAATCTCTATATCTCCACCTGCGGGCAGGTGCCAGTTTATTCTGATGGTCATAAGGGTTTAGTCGTATCAGCACCGTCACCATCCTTATGAATATGGTCGAGGAAACTTTTTCCCTGAACCTGAATATCTTCACTGAAAGAAGTGGGGCCGGTGATATTTATCTGTTTACCGATAATGTCACAGCTCTCTTCGGCAACCACATTTACCTTCTTCCCTGTTATTTCAATCACGCCATTCTTTTTCAGGCGAATAACATGTCCTTCCTGATGATAAAGAATAACGTCGCCTTCTTCACCGCCACGGGGACGGCTCCCTTTATCCTCGACAGCGATGGCCACCAGACCGCCACGACGTCCGCCCACAGCGACGACAACCGCCTCTGAGCCCACAGGCGGAACGCTGGTGAACCCGTAGTTCTGGAAGCGCTCGACGTCGTCATTGGTCTCATCGGCCAGCGACTGCACCTGCAGGTTCTGCCGACCGAGGCTGTCCGTCACGATACGTACCAGAGCCCGGTCCACCATCAGGCGCAGGCGACGGCCCATAGCGGCGATGGAGCGGGAAACGTTCGCGTCTTTCAGTCCCATGTGACCCCCACGGTGGATTTTTTGCCTTTCTTCTTCGCCTTCTGCGAGGGCATATCCAGCGACTCAGGCGGCACCAGTGACAGCACTGTTAACCGCCCCTGATCGCCTTCCATAAATGAAACCGTCTTAATCAGCCAGGTAACATCAAGTTGCTGGATATCATCGGTCACTTTTATCAGTCGGTTCGTCTGCCACAACGGACCGCTGACACCGTTCTCACGCCAGCCTGCCACGGTGATTTCAGTGGTATTGGCTTCACCTAACATCCGGGTTTTGTACCATTCGCCGCGAGCACTGGCCCCGCCGACCGTCAGGCTGTCCTCGTTGACCAGAATCTTCGGACGATAGCGGGTGATCTCCGGGTCACTGACAACGGTCTGGCGTCCACCGACCATCTTCACCGGCTGGTCGTCCCACGTCGCACCGCCCGCACTGGCAGAGCCTTTGACGATGTACTGGCTGGCACGTTCTCGCCAGCTGAAGCGACCACGGGCGGCCAGAATATTGTCACCGAGGGTGAGTGACACTCCCGCCCGACGGGTGGAGGCGCGGGTGATAACCAGCCGACCGTAAGCATCTGAGGTCACCAGAACGCCGCGCTGTTTGGCCAGACGGTCGAGCAGTTCAAAGCCCGTTTCACCCTGTTCAAGAGTGATGCTGCCAAAGGCGTCGCCGGTGTCGGTCTCGTTAACCACCTCGATGCCATAAGGCTTGCAGATAGTGGCGGCAAGCTGCTCTAGCTTCAGGCCTTTCCACTGGCCGGACTTATCGACTACTGAGCTGTCCACCAGATCGCCGGTTTTGTCGCGTCCCATGACGCGCAGGGAGACGTTCTCTGCGTCATAGCTGGGAATGAAGTCGTCGATGTAGCCGGTCAGCACGCGGTCGCGGCCGATGGAAACCGTGCAGGACTGGCCGGGCTTGATGGAGCGCGGCGCGGCAGATGACCATTGGGCGGTGACGGTCAGATCAAACTCGCCCGCCACAGACTCCAGCGAGCGGTTGATGGTCATATCTGTCCAGCCGCCCCAGACCTTGCCGTCAACGTTCAGGGTTAACTCTTCAGTCATTGCTGATGATCTCAATCGTCTGTGAAGGCGTAATAAAGGAGGGATAGCGCAGCCGGTTGCGGGTCACCAGCTCATCACGGTTCTCCGCGTCGCCGGTCTCGCGGTAGGCCAGCAACATCACCGGTACAGTCCGGGCAGGCGTGACGCGGCGCAGTTCTGGCAACTGGATACTGCGGATACGCACGTCATTGACCACAGCGAACCGCAGCTCGCGAAGGGAGCGCCACAGCTCTCGGAGGCCGCTTTCGACGGCTTCCGCTGCGGTCTCGCCGAGACGCTCCGCCAGCTGGTCGCCGGTGTTCTGCGCATCCTGGCCGGTCTCGAAGGTCGCGGTGGCCACCGCTTCAGCCTGAGCGACCAGCGTGGAGATAATCACCAGCCGCCGGAAGTCAACGATATTGGTCTCCATCGCCGTCGTGGTCTCCGGCGTTGATGCCGGTGTGACGCTGCTGGCAAAGCCGGTATCGGTGTTCACGCTGATGTTATCGACCAGGGACTTTGTTGCAGACTGCGCCGCCCGGTCCCCCTCCCACTTGTCGCGCAGTTGGTCATAGACCCGCAGGGCGAAAGGCGGCTCGGAGACGAGGTCTTTCATATCGCTGATGAGGCCGGTGATATCGCGGATCATTTCACCAGGCGCGGCGGCCACAATACCAGCGAGGTCCTTAAACCGGTTAAGACGGTCCATCCATTCGCTGAGCGCATCCGGCAGGGTCGGCAGACTGGTGACAAAACCCTCCATATCCTCCAGCAGGGTGTCCACCATGCTGCCGACGCCATCGAGCGCTGCAAAATAATCCCCACTGGCCAGTGCTTCCCTGACCTTATCCGCCGCGCTGAGCGTGGTGGCGCTGGTGTCTTCGGTGCCGGACGGAAACAACTGCTCGCCAGCTTCGTACACTTCAAAGGAAATGTAGACAATGCCGCCTTCTTCGGTGGAGAGACGATGCGTAACGCGGCCCACCTGAACCTTCTGAACTCCGAACCACGGATGCACCAGTTCGCCGGGACCGGCGGTATTGAGTGCAGCCAACAGGCGGTTCATCTGGTCGATGTAGTCACTGCCGAGCAGGATCGCGTTAATCTGCTGCTGAGTCAGCACCGCGCCGTGGTCTTCCGTCCAGCCCACCTCTTTTTTGGGGTAAGCGTGGGGGATAGCGCGGCGGCCGCCAGCGCCCTCGACGTCGCGGAAAAAGAAAGAGACGCCCCTGAACGAGGCATCACGCAGGTCTTCCCATTGAGTGGCCATCAGTCCTGCTCCACATTGCTGACGCCAGACTGGGCGCTCATGGTAACGCCGGGAGCATTGACTTTGACGCGGTTGACCTGCACCCGATCATCCTTAATCACAACCTCAATATTGCCCTGCAACTGCTGAGGCAGGAACGGATAGCCGGGCTGGTTCTGGGGCTGCATTGAAGCCCACGGTGCCGGGTTAGCAATCTGCGGATCGTTAGTTACTGAGACAAACCAGTTCCTGATTTCGTCCCACAACGCTGACATGTGCTCACGGTTCTGGTTACTCTCGGCGGCAAAGGCTCTTTCCTCTGGGCTCGCATTATCGTTTTTCGAGATATCCTGCGTTAATCCACTGATGTTGTCATATGACTCATATCGCTGTTTCGCTTCGTCATAGAGGGTATATCCGACACCAGCAATACCGGCAATCTTGCCCAATCTTCCCAGCCAGCGGCCTGCACGCCCCCATCGCCCATTACGCTCACCAAGCAGATCTCCTGCATCGCCGAGCGCATCGGAAATATCGTTGTCACCGCCACCGCCACCGCCACCGAGCCCACCGGCAGGCATGTTAACGACATAGACAGGCATGACACCTGAGCCAAATATGTCCGTAACTCCACCGGGGATCCCTTTGGGTTTTCCTCCACCTAATAAATCCCAGACACCTTTACCAAACTGGAAGGCTTTACGGGCTGCAATTACTCCAGCAACGGCGATAGCAACGTTTTTACCCACCTCAAGCCAGTGCTGCACAGTCTCATGATCGACAGAATTCAGCGCATCAGCCAGATCCTGGATAGGTTCAGCAAGGTTTGATTCAGCGAAACGTTGCCATTCGTTATTTAACGACTGAAGAGCCGCATTAAACCCTTCTGCGTTGGTTTTTGCCGCCTTCTGTGTTGCACCATATTCAGCTGTGCCGTAAATCAATTCCTCCATAAGCTTCATGTTTTCAGGTTTTAACAATGCGTTAATACCCTGCATTCCCGTCTGATCGAATACATCCTGCAGCTTCAAGGGGTCATTTTTTGCGCGCTTGAGTATTTCTCTCATTAACTCAAACGGAAGCTTAAAGTCCTTTGTGCCTGGTTTGAAAACATCAATCCCCTGACGTTGAAGAAATTTTATGTTCTTCTTGTCCTGCAATGATGCATACATCGCCTGAATACTGGTAACAACCTCGTCGGCGCTTCCTTTGGTTTTAGCGAAAACCTGTGCAAATGCTCCCATCTGGGCAATGGCAGTCGGCCCCTGCTCACCAATAATAGAAAAGAGTTTGGGAGCTACTTTCGCAATATCAGAAACACTTACTGAACCCACTGCGAACTGCTGATACAACTTATCCAGCATATTGCTGACATCATCTGCCCCTTTAACACCTTTCTCCCAGAACTGTGCCAGTAGTCCTGCGGCTGTCTGCCCATCAACACCAAAGGCCTGCATGGTGAGACCCAGATTTCTCATGTTCTCATCAAGAAATTTTTCATCGCCGGTTAAGCCGAGTAACTCACTGGCTCCCTGACCAAGGGCGGATGGATCAATTCTGATATCACTTTCGTTAGAAACCTCACGGATTTTTTCCCTTAATTTGCTTACCTGTTCTGCAGTTAACTGTGCATCCGTACCCATACGCCTCATCTGTGCATCAAAATCAGCAACATTTTTAACTGTCATACTGCTTCCAATGCCTGCAATCATAGTGGTATAGCGATTACCCAGCGCATCAAGGCCACGACCAGCAGCAGCAGATGTCGCTTTAACAACCGACATCGCCCGCTGATTGGTACGGGCGAACTCGGACATGTTGGCCCCATACTGGCGGGCTTTGGCGGTCAGGTTACCTGCCAGATTGATGAGTATCTCAGTGGTGAGGCGGTTTGCCATGTTGCTTCCTCAGCTGCTCTGTCAGGCGCAGCAGTTGCCTGAGAGGCAACTGCTGCAGGTAGGACATATCAAAACGTTGGGAAAGATTGACGATAAGGTTACTCAGCGCCGTCGCCAGCGGCACCAGGTCGCCCCCGTGACGCAGTCTCCGAAAGCAGGTCATCGAGTGCAGCAGCTTTACTGCTGAGTAACTCCAGGTCCTCCGGGTGAAAGGCGTGGATTTGCTTCAACGACAATGGTCCCGGAATCTCGCCCACCGAGGCAATCTGTCGTCGCAGCATACCCAGCCCCATCAGCACCTCAGAGCAGTACGCCACGGCCTTGCCGTTCTCGCCTATGACCACGCGTTCTGCCTCCAGCTGGGCGTCGATAACGTCTTTTGAGGTCAGCTCGCGAAAGGTAACCTCTTTGTAGAGGATCTCATCGTCAGTACCTTTACCGGCGACGTAACCATGTTTTAAGGTGATACTCATCTGCGCCATGACTTACACCTTCACCAGTTTGGTGCCGATAAAGTTGGCGCTGATGGTGCCACCATCCTCCTCAAGTGTGGCTGGTTCTGCCGTCGCCGCGCCGGTCATCATGTAGGTCAGCCCGTTGTCGCCTTCAAATATCACAGTGACATTCTCCCAGTTGCTGATTTCGACAACGTCCATATCCTCCGCTGCAGCGAGGGTCATCTGGATCGAGGGACTCGCCATCTTGCGGGAGTACCCCCAGACTTTGCCGCCACCCATATGCTGGGTACGGGCATAGCCCCCCGGATTGAGGGTGGATTTTCCCTCGGTCTTGATTTCGCGGCCATTAACACGGATGGCCGCCATACCCAGAATGCTCATAGTGACTCCTTAAAGTTTGAACTGGATAAGACCGGCCAGCACGCGCAGCTGATTGACCAGGTTCGGGTGACAGATAAAGTTCAGGCGGTTTTTGTCGTCGCCGTCGAGATACACTTCCAGCGTATCTTTGTAGTCGTCGAAGTCCTCAATCAGACCCGCAGGAATCAGCTCAGTCAGCGCGATATCCAGCAGCTCGGCGCGGGCAATCTTCGGCGTCATCACCGGCTGGCCCGGATCAAGCAGGTCGAGCACATCATCCCCGGCCAGCTTGTGACGCGGGTAGCGGTTGGTGAAGCGGTTTTTGATGACGTAGCGGATACGCCCCAGCGTCGCCGGTGACTGCACGTCGAGGTACGACGTATCGGCATCGCCATACTGGTTGACGCGGTACATGGTGATTTCACGCTCGATGCAGACGTTGTCGCTGGCGTCAACGTAATGGGTGGCGATGCCGTCATGCAGCAGCAGGTTGCGCTCCGGCATATCCCAGCGCACCGTTTTCACCGGCGGCAGGATGCCCGGCAGCACCAGTGTCTGCAGCGGACGGGCCGGGTCGTTGGCCAGATAGTATGACGCTACACCGCCGTAAGATGCCGCCCACAGCCAGTGCGGTTGCGGTGCGATGTTGGTCCCGATGCAGGAAATCAGCCAGTCATTGCGGGTTTCGCCAAAGGTGCCCGACTCGGCATGGGTGCCCCGGAATGCGGTCCAGAGCTGCGCCTCAATCATCCTGAGCGGTCCCCAGCGTTCGAGCAGTTCATCCCGGATGGTGTTCAGGCTCTGCGTATCGTTGAACGGGAACACAATATCGGTGTACCAGTCATCGCCCAGCGCCGCGACGACCGCTGCAATATCCGGGGTGCCGGTGCCGCCGGTAAAAGCGGTCAGGGCAACAGCAACGCCAGCCGGTGTCTGCTCGCCGGTGTAGTAGTTGAGACGGACGTCCATCGCATTGCCGGTCGCGCCTTGCCAGTTGGTGGTCAGGGTGACGATAGTGGTGGAGCCTGCTTTCAGCGCAGCTATGACCTGCGTGTCAGGCAGTTTGTTGACGGCGGTAATGATGGCGGAAGCGATATCTTCCGCAGTCGCGTCAGCGCTGACGCCGACCTGCACTGAGATACCGTTAACCAGCAGGGCCAGCGTACCCGCAGCGGTGGCCGGGCCGGTAATGGCCAGCTCTGCTTTTGCGGCAGCACCGGCGGCAATATCAGCCAGGCCCATCCCCCATACTTCGGTATAGCTGTTGGCCTTACGCAGGGTCTTGAGCATCCCGGCCAGCATGGAGCCTTTACCATAGAGCTGGTCAGCGGTGCCGTCGCTGGTGATGCGGTTTTGCGTCAGAACGGCAGCGGTGCCGGTCGCACTCTGCTGGCCGATGACGATAATTTTGCGCGACTGCGCCGGGGCGCTGTCGAGCGCCTGAGAATTATCAATATCGATGTACACCAGCGGGACGCGGATATCAGCAGGAATATCACCCAGTGAAGACATATCACTTCTCCTTTGCAGTTCGGGTCTGGCGGACTTCCGCCTGTTCGGAATTAACATCCCCCGGCTCGGTTACCACTTCCGCCGGTTCAGTTATGGATTCAGCCTGGATATCGGTGATAACAACATCACCTTCAGCTTCGCGACGCAGCCACCACGCACTTACCGGCAGTTCTTCCCCTTCGGGATTCAGGTGCTGGCCGTCAGCTTTACGCACCTGCAGTCCCGCGCGGGCGGGCTTAATATGTTTCTTCATCGTTATGGCTCTCTTACGTTAATAACGCCTTTAATGGGGTCGGTGTCGTCGCTTACCTGCAGCATGGCACCCAGTCGCAGGAAGTCCGGGAGGGTGGCAAGGTCTATTTCATCATCCAGACGGAACTCCTGTTCCCACGTCACGGCCCACATGGTCAGACCCAGATCGTTCAGCCCGCCGGAATAGATGTTGTCGGCACTGACAGAGGTGGCCGGCCGCTCGGCCTTCATACCGTTAGCGGCCCCGCGCTGGACAATACGGCGCACCAGCTTTCCGACCAGTACCTCGCAGCGAGTGTCGCGCGTATAGCCCCATGCATCGGTGGCCATGACGTACGCCGCCCAGGTGATATCACCGACGGTGCCGCCAGCCTGAGCGCGGATATTACGCACCCGCAGTGCGGCCAGCCGGATACAACCATCACGATCTGTCAGGTAGGTCTTGACCTCTGCCGGGGTGCTGAACTGGCCGATGTGGCGTTCGATGACGCTGACGCGGTCAGGCTTGTATTGCTGAGGTTCGTTCAGCAGCTCCGGCTTCAGCCACGCCACGATGTTCTCGGCAGCGGAGACCGTGGAGCCGGTGGTCAGCAGGGATGGACGTTCATTACTCACGGTAATACCTCTTTCCAGAAGTCGCCGATGACGTGCATCAGCTCATCACTGTTTGCAGTGGACAGCCCGAGGTACTCGCGCTGCGGAATATTCATCTGGCGGTTATGGGAGCCTACGGTCTGCCAGACCGGATGTTTCAGCGCCCGGCCAAACGCCTGATGAATAAGGCGCTTGTGAGCGCTGACCGGGACGCTGCCTGCAAAGCCGTCCTGGTGAACGCCGCTGTAGCTGAGCGGCGAACCCACACGAACGCGGCCACGTTCGACGATGTACTGGATGCTGTCGAGCAGATCGCCATTGCCCTGCAGCAGGCTCTGATTCCCGCTGCGGGTCTTGCGGTAACCCTCGGACCACTCCTCCCAGCGCTCGCCAGCCGGTGAGGTTTTCTCGTCACTGATGCGGCGGCGGGTCTGCGATTCCACGACAGCACCGATACTCTCCAGCAGCTCCTGCTGCAGCGAACTGTCGGAAAGTTTCTCGATGGCCATGCGCATCTGCTGCAGCTTCTCAGCGCCGATAACCTCAACCGAAATCCCCATCACAGCACCCCTTTAAGGTTGTTGCGGGTGAACAGACGTTTGTTATCGCTGACAACAATCATCCTGCCGTTATCGGTCTCAGGGGCCGGAGTGTCGGTCGGCAGGCCGAGGTCGCGGGTGCCGTTTGCCATCTCCTTCAGGGTCTGGGTGGCGCTGTCATAGCGTTTCTGAATCAGGTCGGTGATCTGATTGTCACGCTCGGACAGCCAGTAAATGGCGATGGATACGGCTACCCGGTGCAGCGGGCGCGGAACGGTGGTGAGGTTCAGCGGCAACTGATAGCGCTTTGACAGAAACGAGTTGATCTCCGCGTCGGCATCCTCTATGGCCGTGGCTATCTTCGTCTCGTCGAGCTGGTTAGTCGCTTTGTCGATGGCCATCGTCCAGACCAGCGACCCGTCCGCAGCCAGCAGGTCATCACGGGTAACGTAAATTCCCATCAGTCTTTCTCCGTTACCGTCTGCAGGACCGTCACCACCAGATGAGGCTCAGCTTTCAGGCGTGCTGCGGTTTCGTGACTGATGAAGCACTCCACCACCACATCACCCTCCAGCGCGTTCGCCTCGTTATCGCCATCGGGATCGTCGCTGACAAACACATGCACCGGCTCACGCGGCCAGAAGCGGCCACAGCGCCAGAACCCGCGCTCATGTCTGGCGCGAACCTCCAGTACCTCGACGTCGTCGGTAGCAGGAATAACGGTGATAAGGTTCTCACTTCCGCCACCAGCGGCCAGACCTTCAGGCGTCAGAGCGGCGTTTAACTCACCCTGAACACCGTTAACCCAGTCAGCTGAGATGGAAACTGCAGGCCCGGTAATGCTGACGCTGTCCCCGGTCAAGGTAATGGCGTCATCAGATGGCTGAGGTGCGCCAGCATCGCCAGGCGTCACACTGACGGGGGACGCACCCACCGCAACGTAGTGCCCTGGCAATGTGACTGACCGTTCAGCTCCCGGCAGGTCAGACGCATCAGCCTGTGCCACTTCCGGCGCTGGAACCTTGCCAGCGCGACCTTTAGTGCTTTGCTTACCCGTTGCTTTTTCTTTCGTTCCACTCACTGTTCCATCCTCTTTAAAGGTGGGTTACAGCGGGTTTAACGCCCGCTGTAACGGTTTTAAAACGCAGACTGGCGATTAAGCCGGGGTGGTGATAAACGGGCTGTCGACGATTTCCACATCCTTGTAATAGATGTTGGAGTTACCGCCATCGACCAGCATTGCGTCGATGATCTTCTTCGCGGCGGCGCGGTTGTTCGGACCCACGACCAGCGTGGTCGGACGGATACCCAGCGGCGAACCCGAATCACGCTTCATCCCCTGCAGGACCTTCACCGCCGCTTCATAGTTGGCGACAGTCAGCGGTGCGCGGGACCCACAGGCGGTCTGCCAGAAGCCAAAGCCAACGTTGCAGCGGCCATCCACGCCATACAGGAACTCATTGTTCTTGAAGGTGTGGTCGCTGCTGAGGTCATCCAGTGCCTGGAAATTGAAGGGACGGCGGTTCTGGTAAAGGATCGGCTTGAGTACCTGGCTCTCATCAATCAGGAACCACGGCTCGCCGGTGTCGGTCGCGATATTGCCTACAACGTTGCTGTAGGTGCCGCCCGCCATAGGATGGTCAGTATCAAAGAAGTTCTGGCCGTCAAAGCACAGGGTGCTGAAACCGGCAACCAGCAGCGGGAAGCTCAGCGTGTCAGGGAATTCGGCGACCTGCTGGCCGAACGCCTGCGCAATGACGCTGTACTGGCCAATCTGGTCGTCTTCGATGTTTTCACGCTTGACGCGGATCGAGTTTTCCCAGGTCTTGTTAGCGATGGTGTAGCCGTACTGAGACAACTGCGCGAACTGGCGCTCGCCGAGCCATTCTTTGATGGTCGGTAAGTCCGAAAGCCAGCCATAGGTATTGGACGCCGAACCGCTCGGCACTTCGGTCGCGATGCGCAGGTACTGCGGATTGACGCCCGCAAGACCTTTGGTAAATGCCGCGCTCAGGGACGTGGTGAGCGCGTGCAGAATTTCAGCTGACGGTGCTGGCATTGTTATTGCTCCTGTTTCGGTTTAGCGGCGAGAAACTCTTCCTGCGAGATACCCATGCTTCGGCACATAGCAAGTTCAGTTTCGGTCAGCGAGGTCTGCTGATTGTTGTTCTCTTTGCCTTTTGTCGGGTCCAGATTGACCAGCGGCTGCGCGGTTTTTACGAACGCTTCAAACTTCTGGCGACCATCTTCAGTGCGGCACAGGGCCAGATACATGTCGCGGTTCGCGGGAGCGACTTTTCCGGCGGTCACGGCATCGTCAACCAGCGCGGTGGCCGTTTTCTCATCCAGCGTCTTGAGGCGATCTTCCGCTGTCTGAGCGCGGTTCAGCGCCAGCTGATAGGTCTCCTGCGGGATGAACTTCGACAGGTCCGGGTTTTGAGCACGGTTCAGCGCGGTCTGTTCACTGTTTTTAATGGTCTGGATCGCTGAGACCGCATCGTCAATCGACGCAGTCGCAGCAAGCCCCAGCACCGTGGCAATCTGCACAGGTACAGTCATGGTGTTCTCCGAATTAAGTGCGGGTAAATACAGGTTGGGTTTGTTGGTCAGGCCGACGCTGGAAAGATGCGAGACCTGACCGGTAGGGAAATGACGGAAAGCCGGGCTGTAATAGCGGTACTTCTTACCGCGAACGAGCGCTTCGCCGTCAGGCGTCCACTCGATATGACCGTCAATGCTGCCGTCGGCGTTGACGCGCATGGCATCAATCCAGGCATAAGCCGGAGCTTCTTCGCCTTTAGGCCCAAGCAGCTCGGTGGAATGTTCGGCATCAAACGGCAACGTCGGGTAACGAAAGGACGTGGCAATGATGGCCTGCGGATTGTCGTTTACCCACGTACGGCCATCCCGGCCAGTGAATGTGCCCGCAGGGATCATCGGCAACCATTCCGGCAGTGGCGTGCTGGCATCCGACAGGTCGGGAAGCTCAAAGCACAGGGCCAGAAATTCGGTTTGTGTAGCAGGCTGTGACATGGTGCTGTCCGTCGTTAAAGGTAACTGACGGACAGTGTCTTCGATGTGATAGAGGAACGCGGATTAACCGTTTTCCATGTATTTAAAGGGTACTAAAGAGGGGATAATAAACTTCTGATGCTGAACCAGTTCTGGTTATGGTACTCACGAATGAAGGTTTCGGCCTCTGGAAGAAAAGAACAATTTTCGCAATTAATACCTTTGGCAAATACCCAAGTTTTTACTTTTCTGGTCGTGATCGCTCCAGTTAACTTTGTATTAAACGGCATTTCTTTTTCATGACCTTCAACATATTTGAGAAGATAAATATGTGCGCCAAAGCGACCATTGGCATCAAGGTCCTGGTAAATTTCATATCTGCACGCCTCACCATCAGATTCAGCAAATACTATCGTCGATTCAAGTTTTAGCCCTTGTAGTACTGCCATCGTATCAGCCCCCGTTCAAACCACGTTTAAAAACGCCGTAGCGCGTTTAAAAAATTTTTAGAGAATCATCGTACCACAAATGCCGGTAAAGTCTCTGAGCGCGTTTGAGGCGGATTACCGCCTCGTTTCATTATCACTGTCGAAGGCGCTTTGTTTCGCGGCAAGCTGGCGCTCAAGTTCGGTCTGACGGCGCATGCCGGGGTTGTAGTCCCAACCCGGATCAATTCCCTCCGGCACCATCTCCTCTTCGCCGGTGCGCTTGTTAACCCACTTCACCCGTTTGACGGGCGGCGCTTCGGTGCGGACCGGGACGGTCTGGCGGATAATGTGCCCAGTCGGCTGACCGTTGTCATCGAGCAGCTGCACGTTGCGCGGTACGCCATTTTTCTGCAGCTGATCGTACTCGTATTTACTGACCTGACGGACCCCGCATTTGCACCCCCAGCCGTTGGGGCCGATATGCGTCTGCCAAAACGGGTCGTCAACGGGCAGACAGAGGTCCGCCCATTTCAGGTGCTCGGCGCGGTGCTCGCGTGATGGGCCCAGCGTGTAGAGCAGATACGGCATCGCGCGTTTGGTGCGCTCAATGCGTTCCCATTGCCCGGCGCTGCGGGCGGTGCGCATGTTGGTATCATAGATAGTGCGCAGACGACGATCGCTGCCTAGCTGCACCGGCTTTGTCTCACCTGTCAGCGGGTCATCCATCATCTGCTGTCCCCACCATCCACGCTTCACAAGCAGAGGCTTCAGCACCTCGCGGAACTCAGCGAACGACTGGCCGCTGGCCATTGCCTCATCAACCAGCGCTTTGACGTCAGAGAGCAGGTCAAGCTGCGTCATCTTCGCCACGGTGAAACCGACGCTATGCTCCTGTTTCCACACATCACGGTAATCGAAACCCGGCGTCAGCTTTTTCGACTTCAGCCAGGCAAGCGCCTCTTTGGGGATAATATCGGGAGCCTTAGCCATCGTTCGCATCTCCCAGTGTCCGCGCCTTAAAGCTCAGCATCGCCAGCTGCTCGACGAACGCTGCAGGCTCCAGTGTCTTCTGCAGGTCCGGCAGACGCGCCAGAAACTCCTCGAAACTCCCGACTTCCTGCGCCAGCTGCAGCACCGGACTGGTAAAGGCGTCGCCGGTCTGCTCCCAGTCCTTCAGCGCCTCGCTGGCCATCACGTCAATCTCGTCGTCCTGCGCACGGTTAAGGGCAAGTTGCTCGCGGTTCAGCGCCGGTGCGGGGCTGAAGGCAGAGAAACTGTTGGATGGCGAGAGAACGGCAGCGCCTTGCTCAGGCTCCGCCAGCCCGAACTTGTCCCGGACCTCGGATTCCTGCACCCGCAGACCACGATCAACCAGGGGGATAAGCGCATCGACAAAGGCCTTGAGGTCCTCTGGCTCGCTGATAGCCAGCTTCACACGCGGGTACTTTTCCTGCGGACCGTAGTTGAACTGGATAAACGGACGTACCAGAAACTCATTGAGGGTGTTCTCCAGCTGACGGGCATCCCAGCGGGCAATATCCATGCGTACCCGATCATGCACGTCGGCCTGAGACCGCGAGCTACCGTCATCGGTAGTCATCGTCTGACCAAGCACCGCCTTGCTGGTCTGGGCGTCGCACCACTCGGCCATCTCTTTGAAGAGTGCGCCGCCTCCGTTGCGGCTGGCAGTTTCCTGCATCTCAAGCTGCATGGATTGTGGGATGGCACACCCGGCATCAGAGGCGATGGAAGCGATAGCATCAATGAGGGTCTTAATCTGCTCATCGGTGGCATTATTCCCGTACTTACCGACGACGATCGGAATGCCGAATTTTTCCGCAAACGCCCACCAGTCACGCACGGTGAAGGACTTCAACATGTACATGACTGCTACCAGACGGGCCAGACCGTTACGCAGCGGCAGACCGGACTTCAGGCGGGGATAATGGATAACATACTTACCTGGTGTCAGCGGGATGCCGTCTACCGGCTGTTCGTCGGTCAGCAGACGGAACTCACGCAGTGTGTCGCTGTCAGGCTTCAGGAACCGCGGGTCAACCCACTCATAATCACGCGGCATCCAGCCATCACGGGTACTCCACAGGATTTCGCAGACCCCAACGCCTTTACCGAGACCATCAAGCAGATCAAACAACAACTCCGGGATTTGCGGCTGTTCGACAAGATCGCGGACCGCATCAGCAAGCAGTACGTCATGCTCGTCGTCGCTGGCCGCTTCCACTGCAGGAGGAATACCGGCGACGGTCAGTTTGCGGGTACGCAGGACGCTGGCGTAGTGCAGGTCACGCTCTTCCATCTCTTCCGCAAGGATGAAATAGTCCCGTGCGTTTCCCTCGGTTACATTGCGCAGGACCCCGGCTAATCTCGCCGGGGATAAGGTGCTCGCCACGCTGATACCCGCAGAGGGGGACCTGACGCTGGCGCGTCTGGCCCGCGCTTCGACCTGGGTCATGTCGGTTTCATTAACGGCGACGGTTTCATCGGTTGCCGGGTTAAGCAGGCGTCGTATAGCACCGGTGAGTTTCTTCAGCATCAGAGCAGTCCTCGCTGATTCTTAAGGCCACGGGTGATGCGCAACTGGCGGCGACTGTCGCTGTTGCGCTGATGTTGGGATTTGTTGAGCCGATGCAGCTCATAGCGCTGGCAGTCTTCTTTGCTGGCGAGAAAGGCAAGGAAGATCGCATACGCGCTGTCGCCGTGACGCTTGTGGCCATCGCTGCCGGTATTCTCCCGGTCATCAATTCCAGGCACCCCACGCTGAACGACAATCTGGCCGAGGTCGCTGATAACGTCCTCATGCTTCGGTAATACCAGCTCATCATCCTCAAACGCCGCTTTAAAGCGCGGCATGTTCTCGCGGTAGTGGGCGACGGAGGGCATAACTACTTCCACCTCAGCGCCGTACTTCTCCGCCGCCTGCTCGGCCAGATAGTTACCGTTCCCCCGGCCATCGAGCTTGATACCGTCGCGGCGGGGCAACCGATCGCAGATAAAGAACAGCGCCTGCTCCTGCTGCTTGTAGGGCACATTGGCCAGCTCGACCAGGAACGGCACGGTGCGTGTGGTGTCATCGTTGACGGTCATCGGCGCAAAAACGGTCAGATGGCCCGACCGCGCAAAGTCTTCGCCGAGGCAGTGGCGAAGGTTTTGCGGCAGCGAGTTCAGCACGGGCAGCACCTCCTGATCCAGCCATTCCTGCATATCCAGCGCCCGGATGATTTCTGGCATGGCATTGAACGCAGCCGTACCGGTGAAGCGCAGAACGGGACCGGAGCCCCGCGCAGCTCGCTCACGGATGGAGCGGGCCAGATAGGTGCCGCCGCCGTTCTTCGGCTCACAGTAGTATTCTTCGCGGGCGTCTTCTTCGGTGGCGGTATCGCTCAGCAGGTTCGCCAGCCACTCCGCCTCGGCATCCGGTGACCACGGCTTTTTCGTCACCTGACAGATACGGCGATACAGTCCCTCGCTGATGGCCAGTTCGATATCAATACGGTGAACGGAATACCGTTTCTTGCCCGCACGGCTGTCAGTGATGATGGTATTGAACAGGTTTTCAATGCCGTTATGGGTGGAGATCAAACGGACCTTAGAGCCCCACATGGTCAGCGCCAGCGCCGCTTTCAGTACGGCAGCTAGGTCTTTCTGGAATGCCGCTTCGTCAATGATGACGTTACCCTGCATACCGCGCAGGTTTGAGGGGTTTGACGACAGCGCCTTGATTTTGAAGCCGCTGGCAAAGTTGATGACGTAAACCAGTATGTCCTTGTCGTCATCCTCCAGCGCTTCTTCGCCAATCGCGGAGGCCGCGAGATTATATGCCTTCGCCCACATGGCGCAGGCGTCAATAAACTCACGCGCCATGTCTTTGGTGGTGCCGACATAGAAGGTGTCGGTTCCCCCGGCCTCCGGTGACATTGACCCGCTGAGCGCCGCCTCGGCGGCTTCCGCCCACGTCAGGCCGGTACGACGGGATTTCTCGGCAATCTTGAGCTGGGACGTGTCCGCAATCCAGCGGCGCTGATACGGCAGCAGCACCTGATCCGCGTCGAACTCGCCCGCCAGAATGGCGCTGGCGGACTGATTACGTAACTGTTCCTGCGCTGACAATGGTCCGGCCATCACACGATCCCCAGAATCTGGCGACGGATATCAGCGGCGGTTTCCGCAGACAGCCCGGCACTTTTGGTGATTTTCTCCGCCTGCGCGGCGGCTTCTTCGGCGAAGGCCTGGCGGATCTCTTTCTCGCGCTTGTGGCTGGCCATCGCAGCGGCTTCGAGGCGCTGAGCAACCAGCGCCAGCTGGCCGAGGGCCTTCGGCTCAACCGGGCCTTCTTCTTCAGCGAGTGACATCGACGTTTCGAATGCCAGCGTTTTCACAAACTCCATCAACAATTTTCCGACGTCAGACGTCGGCGCAGAACCCAGCTTCGCGGCCCAGATTTCGGCCATTTCGCGGGAGGCGCGAATTTTGGCTCCGAACTCTTCCATACGGCTGGCGTAGCGGTTCAGGCCCGTGCGGCTCAGCTTCATGTCCTCCGGCAGGTTGTGGCTGTCGATAAGCTCATTAATCGCTTCGCGGATTTCTTCCTGGGTATGACGTTTCTCACGCAGCATCTGGTGCAGTTGATCGCGTACACCATCCGGTAGCAGGTCTATTTTTGAGGGGCGACCACGGGTCGTTTTCTCAACTGCCATGTTTGCTCCTTGCTGCCTTTGCCATCTGAAGCTGGTTTTTCCGCTCTCTGGCGATGGCCCGGCCCAGTGTTTCGAATGCCCGTTTGAACTCCGGATTTTTGTTCAGAAACGTGTTGGTAAAGCTATCTCGGGAGCTGCGGTCATAAGGTTTTCCGGTCTCTTTCCCGCTGAACGGCGCGATAACCTGAGACTCAATCTCTGAGCAAACCATCACTGCGGCCAGTTGATAAAAAATACGCCGCTGTGCTTCGGTGTAAGGTTTAGTTTTAGCCATCATTACCCCCTCGCGCGGGGCTTTTTCACCCCCGGAACTGTGGCCAGACCGCTGGCGACGTCATCACCGCGACCGGTGATTTCAGCCACATAACAGCCGGAAACATCCGTCAGACTGACCAGACCCTGCTCACGCAACCACGCCAGATGCGTGCGCACGGTATCGCGGGAAACGCGATGGCCATAAGTCTGCAGGCACGTCTGCAGAATCGACTCGTTGGCGCTGTCACCGCATTCGACAAGGGATCGCAGAATAACCAGGCGCTGGTCCTGGTCGAGAATGTCACGCATAGTCACCTCTTATTTTTCCTTCAGCTCGTTTTCCAGAAGCAGATCGCTGACGTGTTTCACCTGGCGAATCGCCGGGCCCAGTTCGCGCAAATCGCCCCGCAGGTTGCTCATCTCCAGTTGCAACTGGTGAAGGTCTTTCTGGCTGGGTAGACCCGCGATGGTATTTTCAATGCCCTGCAGTCGGGTACGCATCAGCTCCAGCTCCTCTCGTTTGACGTAGGTTTTGGCCAGCAGGAGCTGAATAACGTTCACGGCGGACATAAACAACGCCCAGATGATCGCCCAGTTACCCTTAATAATTTCCCAGCCCATGCTTCCCCCTGATATCTCTGATGGACTGACAGGTGACACAGGTCGCCACATACGGGAGCGCCTTAAGTCGAGCTGCCGGAATAGCCGCACCGCAGTCGTTACAGAATCCGTAATTCTCCGGCAGCTCTTTAACCCGGTTTAAATGGTTGTTTAAGGCCCGTTCGCGCTCTTCCATTTCAAGGTCGCTTGCGCGATCAAATGCTTTAGTCATTTACCCACCATGACCTTGTGTTTGCTGGATTTGCTGTAGCGGGCGAAGCCGTCCAGCGTCCTGAAACCCAGATACCCCAGGGCCGGGGTCGCCAGCATCAGCGCGATATCCCAGTCCGGTTCGGGCATGGAAAAAGCATGACCAAATGCACCGGCCACCGCGCCAGCCTGCTGCCCCAAAGACATGATCATCACGTAAGCAATACTGCTGTAGAGCGAAAGGCGAGCCATCAGCGGGCGGGTCTGGCGGACATATTCGTCAGTAGCGTTGTCGCCGTTGCGGATGGTTTCCTGCTGCTCATGGTGTGCCGCCTGCTGGTCAGCCATCTGCGCTTTGTCCCGCTCCAGCTGGAACTGCTGCAGCTGTACTTTTAAGGTTTCAAGCTGGACGAGTTGCTCAGGAGGGAGTTGCGCCAGCTTCTGCTCCAGAACACGCTGCTGGTCGGCGGGATTAATGGCACTGTTGACGGCCTCGACGATGCTGGCCACCGAGTCCGCTGCTTTCGCCGTGTCACTATCACCACCGAACCAGCCACCGACAGTGCGGACCAGAGAAGGCCCGACTTTGAGCAGAACGGAGGCCACTGTGGAAAGGGTTATCGGATCCATTTGAACGGCTCCTTATGTGAAGCCCATAACCAGAGAAGGAAGGCAGTCAGTCCAGCCAGCGGATTAAACAGCAGGATCCACGGGTCTTTTACGTTAGCGGGTGCCACGGCCAACAACAGGAAACCAGCCCCCCAGATTATCCATGACAACACACCTGACCACCGACGAGCAGAATTGCCCGGCTGCAGCAGACGGTACGGGAGATTACCAAGCCATACGCTTGCACTGATTAACAGGACACCGGCAAAGGTCAGCCACCAGACAATAAACGCCTGACGGCCAGCAAAGCTGCAGAACAGCAGAGACAGACTCGCGAGGGTGGTCACCGTCCAGCCGGACTGAAACACCCAGAGCAATTTCAGCTTCAGCCAGTCGGTATTCAACGATTTAAACATGATGTTTTTCCTTATATCGCTGGCACTGCCAGACGATGTCTCTTGTATCGACGGAGTCCCAGCCCCTGCGGTAATAACTGGCATGAGTGCCGTCGCAGCCTGTGTAGTCCTGTGGAACGGGTGGAGGACCACCAGCAACCCGGTGAAGCACCTCCTGACGGAGACGGTCCCGCCGCCCCGCGCGTAACGATGAATCCCAGCCCTTACCCATGCTCAGCTCCGGGGGACCGAGACCTGACCACCGATGACCTCCTGACAGGCGTTCGCCAGCTCATCGAGACGGTTAAACCAGCCATTGAGGTATTTGCCCTGCGAAGAATTGGCTTTGATGATCTCGGCGTAATAGCGGGAACGGCGCAGAAAACAGCGGGTCAGCAGCCATTCGGCATCGGCACCGATAACTGCTTTGGTGGTTTTGGGCCCGACAATGCCATCAGCGGTGACGCCCACGGCATCCTGCAGGAGCTGGATCGCTTTTTTAGCACCATGCTGCACGGAGGAATCAAAGACAAAGAGTGAGATACCGTCTGGCCACTCAGTGCAATAAGCCGGATACCAGTAATCGCGGAAATAAATCTGCCCGGCCTGTTCTTCGGTCAGGTCCTTAATTCGGGTATCGGGTTTGCCGTCGCCATCGACGTCGGTTTTGCCATCGGCAAGTCCATCGCGCCTGTCGGATATGCCGTATTTGGTTTCGCCGCCTTTGTCTGTGGGGTCATCAACATAACCACCTTCGCGGGCACGAATGAACGAGAGTGCGTGTAAAAACGCGGGGGAAAATGATGTTGTCATGCCTGCACCTTTACAAGGAAGAAGGTTAATCTGGATTCCTTCTCATTTTGTGGCAGGCATAAAAAAAGCCGGATTTACCGGCTTCATTTAATGAAGTTAATTATGTTGTTTTTATTCCACAGGAAAATGTTAACACCGAATTGATAACACGAGCAGATACATCATATGATTTTCCAGCAACGTCGCCAGTAGCACGCAATACTCCTTTATCATCTTTTTCAGCGCTTAGCGCTTTTTGAAAAACAGAAAATACGGCATCAGAAGTAGCAGAGGCTTTGGTGTCTATTACCGCACTTGCCAGTTGATTACACTGACTTAAAGCGAAGGCAGCCTCAATTTTTGGCTCCTTTCCTTCAGTTAAAACCATCACGCCAGCCTCATCCCTCCCTAAGCTCCAGATACTCTGGAATACTGAGTAATCTTTGCGGACAGAATAGATCTGAACTCCATCAATAACGTTGCCTTTCCCCCACTCGTTACTGTTGATAACATCATGTTTATCAAATTGGCTAATGAGTTTTTCATTTATAGTGGGAGTTTTATCTTTCGAAAAAAAGTATGTGTATCCGCCACCCAAAATAACCCCAAGAATTAAGACGTCAGAGAATTTCATATGTCAGTCCTTGCCAAATAAGTCCAGTTGATACTTTCGCTGTTCAAGCCGTCGCATTCGCTTGATAGCTTTATACACTGTTTTGTAGGTCACCTGGTAGCGCTCAACCAGATCCGGGATGTTATTGCCCTGAAAATCACGCCAGATACGCATATCCCTGACGAGCTGCTCCAGCACCTGACCGCGTGGAAAGTAAACCTGCATTCCGCCGATCTTACTGCTGATGGCCGCGACCAGTTCAATGGAATGGCGCGGGTCATAGCCAAAGCGCTCAAGCTCCTTACGCAATAAAGCATTCAGTTCTGCCAACAACGACGGAAAGCGGGAGCTTTCCATCTCATCGTTGAGGTGGTCCAGAATGCTGTCGTCCTGCACGTCACCAAAGAGATCGTCATTCATTTTGTCCACCTTCTGGCTGCGTCAGCGTAGCCGCTGCAGATTGTGTCATAGTCCCGGCTTTCTTCGCCGGTGACCGGGTTTTCAGGGAGTCGGATGCGGTGCGCTAACATAGTCTCTCTCATTGCCCGGATGTGCCATTGTTTCAGGCTCTCAAGGAAATTCGCTTCGGCATCACCGCGCAACCATTCCAGGCTGGAGACGCCAGCACCACCATTACGGGTACGGGTCTGGCGCTGGACAAAACGGTCGAGAGCAACATCGCTACCATCCCGGATAAAACCCTCTTTATACATCGTTTTCCATATTGCGCGGATTTTCAGACTCACATCTGACGGGGCAGACATGCGGCGCTTAGAGCGGCGCTGAGGTTTGCTTTTGAATCCCTTAGCCTCCAGCGCCTGAATGACGCCCTGCAGCTCGACGATGGTCATCTCGCGGCAGCTCGACTTGCCGGGAACTACCGCCCCCAGCAGGGAGCGGTAAGTGTTATCATCAAGCGCCAGCTGGCCTTTGGCGATATGGATAATCTGGATTGCGTTTGAGCGAGTCATTGGTTACCGCCTGTAGTTGATGAGGACCATAAAACCTATAAACGCGCAAATCACAGCAGTAGCCCCTCCGGCGATGACGACCACCCAGAACAGAAATGTGCCGATTGTTGCAATCATTTATATCACCTCCACCTTTCCACCATTACCGGTGACACGATAAATCTGCGGAGGTAATCCAATATGCTTCCGGTTACCTCCAATAAGTGCAGACCAGACCTGAATATCATTGAGTCTGGATGCAACCCATACAGCACGATTACGCAATCCCTTGCGGCGGAGAACTCGGCGCTTATGGGCATTGAACACCTGCGCCCAACGGTCTTCTGATAAATTACCAGCCGCGCTGAATGCTCGTCTATGCGTGGCAACGCGCTGCTCTCTCCAGCGCTGATTCAGCATTTCGAGGGTGGTTACTTTAGCCATGAGATTTAACCTCCGCCTGCATACGTTCGGCATACTGCTGCTCGCGTATCATCTTCTGAGCAGCCTGCATCAGCAGACTGACGGCCATACGGGCTCGGGCGGCGGCATAACGATTGCTGGTTCTGGTGTCGCGATAGAGGGTTTCTGCCAGCCCCATCTGCTCTGTCGCTTCCTCCAGCAGCCCCAGAACGGACGGACCAAAGGGGCTGAAAGGTTGTGACTCAACACCAACAACCTGAGCCAGACGCGCCATCTTGCGATTTTTTTCATTGTCTATCATGGGGGCCATCCCGTTATGGCGCAGTTGCTCAATCATGATCTCGACGTCTGCCGCTTCTTCGGCCACTTTGCTGCTGTCCGTTTTGTGGTTAAGAAAACGTGAGCAGGCAGCTGATAATTCGCTGGCTTCTTCAGAAAGAACCAGCACCTGAGATTCAAATCCCCATTTGGCGAAAGCAGCCTCAAAAATACCTTTTGTTTTCGGATTCATAATATGTCCCTACTGATTTTCGGCGTGAGCAACCCCACGGCGCTAACGCCGGAAATTAAATAAAATTAATTAACGAATATTCAGAGCTTGGCTAAATCCAGCGATATCTGCTTATAAGTGCCATCATCCTGACGCTCATATAAACGCAGGTACTGACTGGTTCCCGTCACCTGAATCGCGTCCGCGACGGCGTCCATCGCTTCATTCCATTTGGTATCGTCAATATTCAGTGAGCGTAGCCCCAGAACCTGATTGATATCAATCCGGCCCTGTTTGTTGACCCGAAAGGCATGATCGACCATTGCCATAATCTTTTCATTAGCCCCGGCAGACCATTCATGAATACAGTCATCAATCAGCTTTTTCGCTGCTTGAATGCGCTCATCAAAGATGCGATGTTCGCCTACGGCGCGAACCAGCTTATAACGGCCATCAAAGCTGGCCAGTGTGACATTGCCTTTGGCTCCGCCATACTCCACGCCGTACTCCGCTGCTGAAAGGTCGATAAAGTCACCGATTTTCGCCATAGAGCCGAGCTTGAACTCGACCAGCGACTGACGCTGCAGACGAGCCGCCTCAACGATGCCGAGCACCATTTCATCACGCAGTTTATCCAGTGGTTTAATCTGAGATTCAGGAACTAAATGCCCCTGAGCGTTAATCCGGTAACCTTCCGGGATGGTATTTAAAGTATTCATCAAAGCCTCACTGAATTAATAGCATTCTGAAAAAACAATATTCGAAACAACCCGACGACTTAATTCCATCTTTTCAGCAATAACCGGAATGGTCAGACCCTCTTTATAAAGTTCGCGACAAAGATAAGCATCATGTGCGTCTGCTGGTTGAACAAGAACCGACAGGCCCCAGCGGTTAGCCTGAGACTGAATAGCCTGACGGGTGCGGTTAAGCCTGTCGGCAATCTGCTGTGACGTCAGCTTTCCGGCATTTTCACGAACGAACTGAATTTCCTGCTTAGTCCACATACGGCGCTTTTCCATACCTACCTCCAGATAACATGACAGCCTTCAAGGGTGGCCATCCACACGGAACGGGTCCCGGTGGGGCAGCGTTCAATCAGATGATTAGCCCTGTTCACCAGCTCAGTTGGCGGACAGGTGATTTCCAGACACGGGCGGCGCATCCACACCCGCATCTCCGTAACACGACTACCGCGCGCCTGCAGCCATGCCTGCGCAGCGGTGGCCATTCCAACATGTTCAGCAATACGTTCAGTAATCATGGTGTTAACCCCTTAGTAAGGTTGAAACATCTACGTCCAGATCCAGATCGCGCAGTGCCTTGCGGATGTAGCTTTCGCTGACAGCGTCACCGGCACCGTGGGCCGTCATCGCCGCCAGCCTCAGTGAGTGGCTGAGGATACGCAGAGCGCCGGGCTTCTGTGCGATCTGCTGGAGCAAATCGCGCTCTTTTTCGCCGGTGATATGCCAGGCATCGGCAATCGCGGCCACATCGGCCTTTTTGGTTTTGTTAATGGCGACGCGCTTGGCGATACGGGAGAACAGACGGGCGAACTCAACGGTACGGTTGCCGCCGGTCATATTGCTGTAGACGCGATGGTTACCCATCAGCACCAGCCCGACGCGGGTGGCTTCCTGCAGCAGGCGCAGCTCTTCGAGCGTTTCAGCACCCAGATGGTCCGCTTCGTCAATGATAACAAGGCCCTGAGTGCCATCGAGACGGCGGCGCAATGCGCGGGCCAGCGGCCCCTTACGGCGCGGCGCATCATTCATCCCCAGCTCGTAGGCCAGTTCGGTCAGGCACTCCAGTACACTGGCGCAGGACGGGGTGATCGTTATCATCCAGACGTTATCGTTACTGCGGCGGTATTCACGCGCTGATTCTGACTTGCCGACGCCGGGATTACCGCAAACCACGCCGATGCACTCCGTCAGGTGCGCATAGCGGAAAGCCGTCCAGATCTGTTTAACGGTTGGAGTCTCAATAAAGCGCGGCGGCTCCGGCAGCTCGGCGGCAGAGTTTTGTTTATCGACCCAGCGTTGCAGGGCTTTCTCGACGCGGTCGTTATCACCGGCATATTTGTTATTCATGAAGCCACTGACAACGCCGGTTGAGAGGCCGGTTTCACGGGCAACCTGAGCAAAAGTAAAACGGGTACCATCGACGAGGTTGCGCAGAACCTCGCGAATATCGGAAATATTCACCTCAGACATAATTCACTCCATTATTTGAAGGGTATTTAAACGGTATTAAATCGAGTTTTTACGTTTATTTGATTCCAGCATATCCAGCGAGTTATTCAGATATTCGTCCTCCGTATATTCCTCTTCTTCAGGTACGACCTTCATCGCGGGGGCGGGCTGGCTGGGGCGATATACATTGCTGTTTAGCCAGTCCGGCCCTGCTGGTTCGGAGAGAGTGAGTACATTCTCGGCCTCGGCCAGACGGACCTTCTTCTCGCCACGTTCGCGCATACCTTTGATACGTTTCTGTTTCTGCCAGTATTCCGCAGTGACAGGGAATGCCGCTTTCTTGTTGCCGTCCCATATGGCTTCACATATCAGCGAACCATCCATCCGACGAACGACGATCTTCGTTGCATCGTGAATGTCGTAGCTGACACGCACTTTGCGGCCATGCTCCTCGCGAAGTGCTTCGGAGTAATACAGGTTATTGAAAAGTCGAATTTCACAACGTCTGACCGAGCACTCAACCTCCGGCATAAACATATGACGAAGCTCAATATCGGAGAGCCATTCAATCTCTGTTTTTTCTTTTTCCAGCTTGTACTTACGAAACTGCGCTGGCGTGAAATGCTCGCCATTAGCTTTCAACGGCAGTGAATCGTGGGCGCGGTTGTTATACCAGTGAACCCCGGCTTCAATCTCCCCAATAAGCTCATTCCATGACGGGAAATCGCGAAGGGTCTGCTCCTGCTTAGCTGTCAGTTCGCGCCCTTTATCCACCGCGTTCAGCGCGGCAATAAGGGATTTTGATACCTTACGCGTGGTGCTTTTATCCGCGCCAGTTCCGTAGTAAGTGGCAAATTGCCGGGAGATACGCATCCCCAGCGTTTTGTTGAGGATCTCAATGATGCCGCGCCCCTGTGGGTTCTCAGGAATACCCAGACGGTGGTCAACACCAAGGCGCGGTAAGATACCGGTGATATTAGCGTCAAGCGTACTATTGGTCTCACCGCCGCCGTTATCGGAATAATAGATATAAGGCACGCCGTTATTTTTAATGCCGTGACGCAGGGCGTCGGCAACTGCGATAACGCTCTCTGATAGCGCCAGACTCCAGCCCACAATATACCGGCAGCTCCCGTCCATAATGAATGTCACCTCTGGTGTGATAGGGTTACCATGCTCAGGAGAGGCAACCTTCATCTTCATGCCGTGACCATCCCCGATCCAGACGTAGTTCACCGGCATACTCAGCCAGTCACGGCGCACAAAACCCTCAATCTGTCGGGCTTCGCTACCGGTGATCCGGCGATGTTGTTTCACCACTTCCGGCAGCTTATCCATCGCGTAGCGAACCGTGTTATAGGTCGGGGCAGAGAAAAGCATCTCCGGCTGATCTGCATATCGCGTATACCAGCCCTTAATAAAATCCTCATATGCCTCAGCCATCGTCACACCATTGGGATTACGGTAATACGCCAGAAAATCAGGCAGCCACGCAATTTCCTCCGGCTCCACACGCTGACGCTTACCCGGCGCAAGGAGTACCAGACGCTCAGTCGACGTTCTGGCTTTTTTGAAATCCGCCATCCAGCGCTTGAGGGAGATCTCGCTCAGGGTGCGGGATGAACCTTTTTTGGCATTGGCCAACGTCACCTGTACGGCCAGATGCTCAGGTAACTCGCCACTGCGGGACTGTCTGACGATTTCCCTGATGGCTTTCGCGCAGCTGAATCCGGGTATTTCACCCAGTTTCAGGACTTCCGATACCAGCGCAATACGGGCATCAGCAATCTTTTGCTGGTCGGCAGTTAAGCCGGTGAGCTTTTGTTCCATCAGCACAGGGTGAGCACGGTAAAGCGATAACCGGGTATCACTCTTTTCCGTCACAGCGGAATGCTCAGGGGCAGGCAACGCGGCATCCTGAATCTTCATCAGCTCTTTAACCTGACGGTCACGCAGTGCTTTCTGGGTAACTGCGGGAAGGCTGTCGATGTGATATTCAAACGCCTTGCTTCCCTGACGCTTACGCAACAGAACCTGGTTGTCTTTGACCAGTTTGCCCATCATGGCTCTGATGCCCTGTGGCGTTCCCGGCAAACCTGGCAGGCCCACTAATTCATTCACCGTGGCAAACATGATCACAAGTCCTTGCTGTAGCGGCTGGGCCAGATGGATGACGGCTCCAGATTGAGAGCATTCGCGATGATGCGCTCACCTTTAGGATATGAACGAGCCAGCGCATTTTTCAGTGTGTCGGGACTTAACCCCGCACTGGTGGAAAGGCTGCGCATTGTCACGCCACGCTTGTGAAGCTCGGCGACAATGTCAATGCGATGCCAGTCACGCACTTCATTTCTTTCCATAGTTCGTTTACTCTTAAAAGTTATCCGCCGGAATAATCCGCCGGGGTTATCTGTTGGAGTAAGTATTGATCTACAAAAAGAAAATATCAACCTTTCTTTTCTCTATGTAGGTTTTGTGTGGGCTACATATAGATAATTCATTTAAAAACATACAGTTAATTGGAATAGAAAATGCCAAACATAAAAGAAAACAGTTTTTCTTTTGATTGCAACGCGAAAGAAAGCATTCAGGATAGGCTGAAGTATCTCTTCAAAGGGAGATCCATGCGACAGGCATCCATTGACTGGGGGCTTCCGTATTCTACTTTAAATAATTATTTCGCTAAGGGAGCAACACCTGGTCTAGATGTAGTCATAAGAATCTCAGCGTATGAAGGCGTATCGATTGGTTGGCTAGCAACCGGGGAGAGCGATTGGGGGACAGGTATGAAAGGAGATAACTTCAAAACTCTGGACGCAACAGAATCCACAAAGCTCTCAATCAGCTCGAAGGAGGGATTTAATGAAGATTTTTCAAAGCACTTCACTAAACCAGAAGATGCACTGTCACTAACGTGGGGAGCTATCTTTGATGCCCTCAACATCAATGATAAGGTCAAGTTGATTAATATTTTTGTAACCTTTGGCGCTCAAGGTGTAATAAAAATGTTTAATAATATCAATGATGTTAACTCGACCTGGTACGATTTAACCAACGAGGAGAAAGAGCGCCTGATCCGGTTAAATATGCAAATGAAAAAAGAGGCACCTGAAAGTAGTGAAGGTGTGACCAAGCCCAGCCCATCCAGTTCCAGCAAGAAGGCCAGTTAATGTGGTGCTTATCTTCATTTATCGCGGTCCATGCCAGCCACATTTAGCCGGCCTGTTTTTTTGAGGAATATGTTAGAATTGATTTTGAACGATGGTTTTATGGTTTTAAAGTCCAATACTTAGCAGTATCAAATGTTTTGCCGATCGGCTTCATTTTCTACAAATCGGTATCAAATCCAATTTTGTGCCGAGTCCAGTAATCCCGCGAGTTTCCGCTTAATTCCTCATGTTCCCGGATGTATCAAATCTTTTAGTTCTCCACAGGACATAGTCCAGCAGGCCTGCGCCTTTCGGGCACAGCGCGCCGCGGCTCACCGGATGGTCCGGGTCCCCTTCAATATGGTAAATCGCATCTTTGGCGTTTTTCGCGCCGTCGCCGAGGCTATACATTAATAGCCCACAGCCCACGGAGCAGTAAGTGCAGGTGTTGCGGATCTCTTTCGCACGCAGCAATTTGAAATTGCGTGCCTGAGCCAGCGCCATTTTAGGGGCAAAGCCCAGGGCGGCGGCTGTGGTTCCGGCCATACCGCCTGCGCAGATCTTAAAGAACTTTCTGCGGCTGACGTCCATTGCATTCCTCCATGCAGGATGTTGATTCATCGCGCGGAGGAAACTAACAGCAATACCTTTGTTTTATTTGCGTCAAATCAAGGTCGAAAACGCTCGCCCCCTTAATAGTCAGCGGCGACGAGTTTGACTAATACCAAAGAGTTAACGCCGGCGGGAAATATCGACCATCGACCGGCAAAAGATGTTATAAATTCCGGCTGCGTTTGCGTCACTATCAGGTTAAATATGCAAAAAAAGAGAGCGACATCAATCGGCTTCGCCGCCATTATCTTATGGAGCACGATGGTCGGATTGATTCGCGGCGTCAGCGAAGGGTTAGGCCCGGTTGGCGGCGCGGCGATGATTTATAGCCTCAGCGGCCTGCTGCTCATTTTTACCGTTGGCTTTCCCAACCTGCACCAGATCCCGCGCCGCTATCTGCTGGCTGGCAGCGTGCTGTTTGTCAGCTATGAAATCTGCCTCGCCCTGTCGCTGGGGTTCGCCGCCACTCGCCAGCAGGCCATTGAAGTGGGGATGGTCAATTACCTGTGGCCCAGCCTGACGATTTTGTTCGCCATTCTCTTTAATGGCCAGAAAAGCAGCTGGCTGGTGATCCCCGGCTTATTGCTGGCGCTGTTCGGCGTGAGCTGGGTACTTGGCGGCGAGCACGGGCTCAACCCCGAGGAAATCATCAATAACGTGGTGTCCAGCCCGCTGAGCTACATTCTGGCATTTGTCGGGGCGTTTATCTGGGCGGCGTACTGCACGGTGACCGCGAAGTACGCCAAAGGTAAAAATGGCATTACCCTCTTTGTCCTGTTAACCGCCCTGACGCTATGGCTGAAATTTCTCGCCAGCGACCAGCCGCCGATGCTGTTTAGCTGGCCGGTAGTCATTAAGCTGATGACGGTCTCTGTGGCGCTGGGGCTGGCCTACGCGGCGTGGAACGTCGGGATCCTGCACGGCAACGTCAGCCTGCTGGCGGCGGCCTCGTACTTCACGCCGGTACTCTCTTCCGCGCTGGCGGCTGTCCTGCTTAGCGCTACACTGTCGTGGTCTTTCTGGCAGGGGGCCGGGATGGTGTGTCTCGGCTCCCTGCTCTGCTGGTACGCCACCCGCCGCTAGCCGAGATCGCCGCCCGCTACCGGTAGCGTCACGCCGGTGATATAGCTGGCCTCATCGCTGGCGAGAAACAGGATCGCATTCGCCTGTTCCGCCAGCGTGCCGTACCGGTGCAGCAGACTGCTCGCTACCGTCTGATCGACCACCTGCTGATACCACGCCGTTTCCTGCTCGCTCGGCTGCTCATCGTTGCGCGGCGTCAGACGTGGCGGCGCCTCCGTCCCGCCAGGCGCGACGGCGTTAATCCGAATACCGCTGCCGCTGTACTCCATGGCAATCGACCGGGTCAGCGCGTTAACGCCGCCTTTCGCCGCCGAATAAGGCACCCGGTTCACCCCCGCCGTCGCCACCGACGAGATATTGACGATGCTGCCTTTCCCCTGCTTCAGCATCCCGGGGAGCGCCGCGCGGCAGCCCCACAAGGTGGGGAACAGCGAGCGGCGGATCTCTTTCTCAATTTGTTCTGGCTGATATTCAGCGAAAGGTCGCGCCCAGATAGTCCCCCCGACGTTATTGATTAACACATCGAGGCGGCCAAAATGCGCGATCCCAGCGGCAAACGCCTGCTCGGTACTCTGCCACTGCTCAAGGTCAGCCTCCAGCGCCAGTACCTGACTTCCGGCCAGGGCTAGTACGGCAGCCAGTTCGTGTACGTAAGGCGAGCGGTCAATCAGCAACAGAGCAGCGCCTTCGGCTGCCGCCTGCTCCGCGGTCTGGCGGCCAATCCCCTGCGCCGCGCCGGTGATAGCGACGACTTTATCGGTAAAACGCATACTGCCTCCTTATGCCGCCGCGCTCTGGCTGGCGATAAATTTTTCATACCAGAAGCCTGCCGGGGAAATTCCTCTGTCGCGCAGCGCCGTGGCGACCGCGTTGACCATCGGCGGCGGTCCGCAAAGATAGATGTCAACGTCGCCGTTATTCAGCATCGCGTCATCGAGATGGTCGGTGACAAAACCGCGCTGCGGGCAGGTACTGTTTTCATCCGCCACCACCGGCAGCCAGCGATATCCCGTCAGTTGTTGGTTAAACGCATCCAGCGCGTCGGTTTTCACCAGATCGCAATCGCGGGTCACGCCGTACAGTAGCGTTACCGGGCGCTGA
Organism: Klebsiella sp. HMSC25G12; assembly: GCF_001807705.1. Lineage (NCBI taxonomy): Bacteria > Pseudomonadati > Pseudomonadota > Gammaproteobacteria > Enterobacterales > Enterobacteriaceae > Klebsiella > Klebsiella sp. HMSC25G12. The sequence continues at coordinate 132,226 of NZ_KV789880.1, forward strand.
CTGCCCTGTGTTTGCAGGGTGTGTAACATGGACAGCAGCGGCGCCAGCCCGGTGCCGCCCGCCAGCATGAGCAGCGGGCGTTCGCCGCTGCGCAAATAGAAGCTGCCCATGGGGCCGCTGAGGGTCAGACGATCGTCGGGCCGCGCCTGCTGGGTTAACCACTGGCTCATCATGCCGCCAGGCACGTTACGAATAAGAAAGCGCCCTTCAAGAGAACCCGGCAGCGAGCTAAATGAGTAGGCGCGCACATGAGGCGTGCCCGGTACCTGAATGTTAATGTACTGTCCCGGCAGAAAAGCCAGCGGCTCATCCAGGGCGACCACCAGTTCGATGGCGGTATCGGACAGACAATTCACCTGCCGCACCTGCGCCCCGGTGTTGGTCAGCGCGGTTTTGCACTGGGCGGCGGCCACCGGCACGTCGATCACACAGTCGCTGGTCGGGACCATCTGGCAGGTCAGCACCTGGCGATTCTGCGCTTCGTCGTCGCTTAACGCCTCGTCGAGATAATCTTCACCCAGATCGTATTCACCGCTGGCGCAATGGCATTTGCAGGTACCGCAAACGCCGTCCGAACAGTCCATCGGCAGGTTTACCTTCTGGCGATAGGCCGCATCCAGCACCTTCTCCCCGGCATTGCATTGAATAAATCGCGTAATGCCGTCCTCAAAATTAAGAGCAATATTAAAAGTCATAAGCGCCTCTTAAATGTGGTAAACGTCGATAACCTGACGGATATAGTCGTTATTCAGGCGTACCGTTTTACGAACGATCTGCGGCCTGCCGTCCTGCTCAATTAGCGTGCAGCAGGTAGAGCCGAAATAGGCATCCGTGTGTTGATAGCGATGGCTCCAGGTGACCCAGTTGTAGCGCACCGCAAGCCCCTCATCGCTCTCGCCCATCAGCTCGACATTGCTGATAATGTGCGTGGTACGCGGCTCCGGCGTGCTGGCGCCGGAACGTTCGGTTTTAATGCGATAGACACGATCCTCCAGTCCTTCACGGTTGGGGTAGTAGATAAGTGAAATCTCTTTTTGCGGGTCGCGCGTCAGCTGGTCATCGTCGCCCCATGCCGGCATCCAGTAGACCACCTGCGGGCTGTAACAACTCAGCCACTCATCCCACTGACGGTCATCCAACAGGCGGGCTTCGTAATAGAGAAACTGACGAACTTGTTCGAGATTCAGCATCAGGCCACCTCCACGCGCTGGGTAATGGACTGGTTGTAGCGCTGCTGTTCCTGTTCCAGCGCCGCCAGCATGACCGTTTGCCAGTGGTGATGATGGGCAATATACAGCGCCTCATCTTCCGATTTCACCCCGCTTAGCCGCGGCGTAAAACCCGCGTGCCTGGCGTGTTCATCCGGGCCGTCGACCCAACGTAGCGCGCCGCGGCTGAGGTCGCTCCATGCCAGATTTTCGCCAAGATAGCCGCGCTGGCAGGCGCTGAACTCTTCCAGATCGTCCGGCGTCCCCATTCCGCTGACGTTAAAGAAATCTTCGTACTGGCGGATGCGTAACGCCCGGGCCTGGTCTGATTCCCCTTTCGGCGCAAAACACCAGATGGTGACTTCGGTTTTATCGACCGCAATCGGGCGAATTACGCGGATCTGGGTAGAAAACTGATCCATCAGGTAGACGTTGGGATACAGGCACAGGTTGCGGGTTTCATTGACCATCTGGTCGGCGCGCAGTTCACCGAACTCCGCCTGCAGACGGTCGCGGTGGGCATAGACCGGGCGCACTTCCGGGTTCAACGCGCGGGTCCACAGCAACATATGGCCGTTGTCAAATCCGTAGCCGCCGCCGACGCTCTTTGACCAGCCGTTGGCGTCAACCGCATGCGTCCCTTCCGCTTCATAGTTGCGGCGTGACATGGTTGAGGCGTAATTCCAGTGCACCACGCTGACGTGATAACCATCGGCGCCGTTCTCCGCGCCCAGCTTCCAGTTGCCTTCGTAAACGTAGCTCGACGAGCCCTTCAGCACTTCCAGTCCTTCCGGCGCCTGATCGACGATCAGATCGATGATTTTGCGGGTTTCGCCGAGATAGGCCTCCAGCGGCTGCACGTCCGCATTGAGGCTACCGAATAAGAAACCGCGGTAAGACTGAAAACGCGGCAATTTTTGCAGATCGTGAGACCCTTCATGTTTGAAGGTGTCAGGATAGGCGCCGGTGCTCTCATCTTTGGCTTTTAATAATTTGCCGTTATTGCTGAAGGTCCAGCCGTGGAACGGACAGGTAAACGAATTTTTATTCCCGGTTTTGCGTCGACATAACATGGCGCCGCGGTGGGCACAGCTATTAATTAATGCATGCAATTCATTCTTTTTATCGCGAGTAATAATAACCGGCTGCCGTCCCAGCGTCAGAGTATAATAATCTCCCGGCTCGGCAATCTGGCTTTCATGGGCGAGAAACACCCAATTACCTTCGAAGATATGTTTCATTTCAAAATCAAATAACTGCTGATCGGTAAATATAGAGCGGTGGCAACGGTAAATATGATTTTCACGGTCGACAATTAACGCTTTGTTAATTTTGTCTTTAAGCGCTGATAGCGTTTTTTGCATGAGTTAACTCCTCCTGCAGGATTCAGGATGAAAGAAACAGGGTGAATTTGTCGTTTTCGGGTGCAATGTCTGGCCCGGGCAGCGGCGTGCCCGGGGCCGATAATGCCGGTTACTCTTTGGCGCGCAGGCGGGTGCCGCGGTGCTCTTCGTCGGCGTTCAGGGCTTTACACAGGGTGAAATCAAAACAGACCTCGGTGTGCTCTCCCTCAAGATCGCGCTGCGCGATGGTCTCGCGGTCGGTCACTTTTACCGGGTCGGCAATCAGACCGTCGCGGGTAGCAAAGGCAAAATCATCCCACAGATATTTATCGCCGCTGAGGTTAATCTGGCTGGTCAGATGCTTATGGCCCGGGGCGGAGACGAAGAAGTGAATGTGCGCCGGACGGTTGCCGTGGCGGCCTAACTGATCCAGCAACTTCTGCGTCGGACCATCCGGCGGGCAGCCGTAGCCGGAAGGCATGATGCTGCGCACGCTGTAGCGGCCATCGGCGCCAGTGCGGATCCGGCGACGGAGGTTGTAGTCGCTCTGACTTTGATCGAAAAACGAGTAATTACCGAGGGTATTGGCGTGCCAGATATCAACAATGGCGTTAGCGATCGGCTGGCCCTGATTATCTTTAACCTGACCATGCAGCCACATTACTTCCCCGGCATCAGTGCCATCATCCATCCGGGCGTGGCTGTCGGCCAGCGGCGCATTGGCCACATACAGCGGCCCTTCGATGGTGCGCGGGGTACCGGTTTCCCGGCGCGCCGCCGCATCAATGGCGTCCTGACGCAGGTCGAGGAAATGCTCCAGTCCCAGCCCGGCCGCCAGCAGCGCCGCTTCCTGACGCCCACCCAGCTCGTGCAGATAGTTCACCGCGTGCCAGAACTCTTCTTCTGTGACGTTATAGTCATCGATCAGCGTGCAGATATTCTCCAGCAAACGGTGGACGATGGCTTTAAAACGTTCATTACCGCCAGGGACATTTAACCCCGCGCCTTCACGTAATAATTTCTGCACGGCTTCTTGTTGTACGAAAGCATTACTCATAATTATTCTCTCTTATCGTTGTAGGATATTTGCCGGGTGTTCCCGGCATGAGGTCAGATGTTATTATTATTAGCTATCGTCTTCACGAACAGACGAGGGATGACGGCACAGCGCCTCGACGCGAATATCCATAAAGGGATACAGCGGCAATCCCATTAAAATTTGATGTAACTCTTCGGCATCTCGAACATCGAAAATGCTGACATTGGCGTAAAGACCGGCGACGCGCCAGATATGTCGCCATTTGCCTTCACGTTGTAATTGCTGCGAATAGGCTTTCTCGCGTTGTTTAATTTCATCCGCTTCGGCGGCAGGAAAACCGAGCGGAATATTAACGGTCATCTCCACTTTAAATAGCATTATTTACTCCTGTTATGCTTTACGGGAATAGAAGCGCAGCTTGTCTTCATCCAGCTCCACGCCGAGCCCTGGCGTCTGCGGGAGCGCTACCTGACCATCGGCAAAGGTGAGTGGCACGCTGACAATATCGTCTTTGAGGAGCAGCGGGCCGAACATCTCAGTGCCCCACTGCAGCGGCAGCGTCGACCAGGCGTGCAGCGACGCGACGGTACCGACGGTCCCTTCCAGCATGGTGCCGCCATACAGGCCAACCCCCGCCGCCTGGGCGACGCGGGCCAGCGCCAGCACGCTGTTCGGTCCCCCGGCTTTGGCGATTTTCAGGGCATAAGCGCCGGTAAATCCCTGTTGCGCCAGTTGGTAACCATCGTAAGCGGTCGCGACCGCTTCATCCGCGAGGATCGCAGTTTCAATATGCTGGCTCAGGCGCACCAGTGCAGCATTGTCGTGGGCGCTGACCGGCTGTTCGATAAGATCGACGCCCATCGCCGCCAGCTCGCGACAGCCCTTCGCGCCGGTCGCGGCGTCCCAGGCCTGATTAACGTCAACGCGAATGCTGGCGCGATCGCCTAAGGCTTCCACAATGGCCCGGGTATGACGCAGGTCGGTGGCTAATTCCCGTGCGCCAATTTTCAGCTTGAACGCCTGATGACGGCGCTCGGCTAACAGTGTTTCCCCTTCGGCGATATCTTTCGCGGTATCGCCGCTGGCTAACGTCCACAGCACCGGCAACGACGTTTGCAGCGCGCCGCCGAGCAGCGCCGATACCGGTAGCCCTAAAGCTTTGCCCTGGGCATCAAGGAGTGCGGTTTCAATGGCAGACTTTGCGAAAGTATTGCCTCTAATGGCGCTGTTCATACGCGCCGTCAGCGCATGCAGGTTATCGGCCGGCAGCCCTTTCAACAGCGGCGTCAGATAATGGGTTATCGCCGACGAGATAGCCTCCGGGCTCTCGACGCCATAGCTCAAACCACCAATGGTGGTGGCTTCGCCGATGCCGCAGATGCCGTCGGAGCGGGTAAGCCGCACGATCACCAGCGTCTGGCAGCCCATGGTGGTCATCGATAACTTGTGTGGCCGGATGGTCGGGACATCCACTATCCAGCTCTCAATACGTTCTACGGTGGCGGTCATTTTCGGTTCCTGATGAGATGTATAACTTTTTGTACCCACATCCATAACGGGGAGGTGTGTGCCATTGACAATAGGGTTCAGCCTGGCGGCTGGTCAACGGCGATAATCGAAATGTTGTGCGATTATCGGCACGTTTGTTAAAAGGCAGTTAATAATGTGATCGCGGTGGTAAAACCGGCACAATTCAGGACGGTGCAGTTTGCGCACGGTATAGTGATGCCCCGTGAGCTTTGCATTGCAACGGAGAGGGAATCAATGCGTGACCATACCCCCACCACCTTGAGCGCCAGGCAGGCCGAGCACGACCCCAATTTTATGCTGTCACTCGCCCGCGGGCTGGAGGTGCTCAATGCTTTTACTCCCCAGCGCCAGCGGCTGACCATTTCTCAGTTGAGCCAGAAAACCCAAATCTCCCGCGCGGCGGTACGCCGTTGCCTGTATACCCTCGCCGCGCTGGGCATGGTGCACAGTCCGGATGGCCGCAGCTATGAACTGCTGCCCCGGGTGCTGGCCGTCGGCCACGCCTATCTGGCCGGCACGCCGCTGGCGAAAGTCGCGCAGACGGCGCTGGATAGCCTTGGCAAAGCGCTCGGCGAATCCTGCTCAGCGGCGACGCTGGACGGCGACAACGTGCTCTATATCGCCCGCGCGGCGGTCAATAATTTACTGAGCATCGACCTGGGGCGCGGCAGTCGCCTGCCAGCATGGGCGACCTCTATGGGACGGGTATTGCTGAGCGCACTGCCGGAGGAACAGCTTGAAGTGACACTGTCACGAGCAGCGTTAATCCGCTACACCCCGCATACCCTGTGCGATATGCCCGGGCTACGCGCGGAGATCGCCCGGGTGCGCATGCAGGGCTATGCTCTCGCCGACCGGCAGATTGAGGTGGGGTTGTGTTCGCTGGCGGTGCCCGTGCTGTCACGCCATGGCCAGGTGGTGGCCGCCCTGAATGTCGGGGTCCCCGCCGCGACGACCAGCGCCGCGGCGTTAAAAGAGAAGGCCCTCGCCCCGCTTCGACGCGCGGCGATGGACCTGTCGCTACAGCTATAGCGTTGACTGCGGTTTCGCCACGCTCGCCAGGCTGCGCCAGATGCCGGCGGCCAGCAGCAGAAGCAGTACGCCCGCCGTCGCCAGCACCAGGCTGTGAGCCTGGGTAAAGGCCGCCTTCGCCGCCGCCATCAGCGCCTCAGCCATCCCGGCGGGCAGCGCCTGCGTCAGGCTGACCGCCTCGCCGATTGACGACGACGCCTGCTGCGCCATGGACTCACTCAGCCCGGACGGTAGCACAATGGTGGCGCTGTAACTGCGGGTCAGGATCAGGCCAAACAGCGCAATGCCAAGACCGGCGCCAAGTTCATAGGCCATGGTTTCGATGGCCCCGGCCGCCGCCGCTTTCTCCTTCGGCGCCGCCGCCATAATCGCGGAGCTGGAGGCCAGCAGCGCGCTGGCGACGCTGAAGCCCAGCAGCGTCATCAGCCCCCACGCCTGCCACGGCTGACTGCTGAAATCGGTCAGCGCGAGGCCCAAAAAGCTGAAGGCGCTGAGCAACATCCCGCCGGTCGCCACCTCGCGCAGCCCAAGCCGCGACACCAGCAGGCCGGCAATCGGGCCGCTGAAGCCGCTGGCGACCATCACCGGCAGCATAAACATCCCCGCCTCGAACGGCGTTTTCTGATGCACAAACTGCAGCTCCTGAGCCATCAGCAGCTCAAAACCGACCAAGGTAATCAGGGCCGTCATCGCCATCATCACCCCGCTTAAAATAATACGATGGGTGAACAGCCGCATATCCACCATCGGGCGGGTCGCCGACAGCTGCTTGCGGATAAACCAGGTGAGCATCGCCGCCCCGCCGATCGCCACCAGTGCGGTGAGCCACAGCGCCAGCTGGCCCTTCAGCGCCGATTTCGCGCTAAACACCAGCATCAGGATCGACGCAATCAAAATAAGCGCCTGCAGCAGATTGAGCGGTTGTTCGCGGCGCGCAGGCTGGCGCGGCACCACCTTCGCATTAATGGCGATAACCACCAGCACGATCGGTACGTTGATCAGGAATACCGACCCCCAGTAGAAATGCTCCAGCAGCATGCCGCCCACCAGCGGGCCAAAAGCCGCGCCGCCGGAGCCCACCGCCGCCCACAGACCCAGCGCCATATTGCGCTGGCTGGCCTCGGCAAAGGTGCTGCGGATCCCAGCCAGCGTCGCCGGGACGATCATCGCCGCCCCCACCGCCAGCAAAGCGCGTGAGGCAATCAGCGTCAGGGCCGTCGGCGACAGCGCGGCGCACAGCGAGGCGACGCCAAAAATGGCGCTGCCGAGCAGCAGCAGGCGCTTGAAGCCGATTTTATCGCCGAGGGCGCCCATCGGCAGCACCATACCGGCCATGACTAAGGAGTAGATATCAATAATCCACAGCAGCTCATTGCCGCTGCTACCCAGCGCGACGCTGAGCGTCGGCGCGGCCACATGCAATACCGTGGCGTCAATCGCCACCGGAATATAAACCAGCAAAATCGCCATCAGCGTCATCCATTGCCGTGACATAGCTTGTACCTCAATGTTGGAAATTGGACACACGTCCAGGATGGCGATCCTGCCGGATTGTTGAACGCATGTCCAACTTTTTGTTACACTCGGCCAAAGCCAGATGACAGCGGGGTTCTATGCACTATTTACAGCGGGATGCACGACGGGAAGGGATTATGCAGGCCGCCATGCGCCTGGCGCTGCGCGGCGGCTTTGCCGCCATGACCGTGCGGCAGATCGCCCGCGAAGCGCAGGTGGCCGCCGGGCAACTACACCACCACTTCGCCTCCATCGGCGAGCTGAAATCGCAGGTTTTCATCCGTCTGATCCGCGAGATGCTCGATATGCCGCTGGTGGCCGAAGACGCCAGCTGGCGCGAGCGGTTATTCTCGATGATCGGCAGCGAAGATGGCCGGCTGGAGCCCTATATCCGCCTGTGGCGCGAAGGCCAGGTGCTGGCCGACAGCGACCCGGATATCAAAGCGGCCTACCTGCTGACGATGACCATGTGGCATGAAGAGACCGTCGCCATCATCGAGCAGGGCCTCGCCTGCGGCGAATTTCGATCGGCTGAGCCTGCGGCGGATATCGCCTGGCGTTTTATCGCCCTGGTGTGCGGCCTCGACGGGATTTATGCCCTTGGTACCCAGGCCCTGGATGAGGCGGCGTTTAGCCGTTATTTGAATAAGATGATTACGCTGGAGTTATTTTAGCCATCTTTACATTTAGTAACAATTAATTCCGCTACGCTTACCACGTGCTCTCTGTCAGCACGTTTTTTTTATCTACGCTTCATAGATAACGCAGATTAAGCGTTATTCACCATCCCCTTGTATTCAGCAGTTGACCTTATTTATTTACTCCTTTCCGGGCAAGTAGAGGGCAATATGTCGGTACATAATGAGAAAGATAATCATTACCTTTTGAAGAATTGGCGGCCTGAAAACAAGGCATTCTGGGAAAATAAAGGTCAAGCCATCGCGAGAAGAAATCTATGGATATCAGTAACCTGCTTACTGCTTGCTTTCTGCGTATGGATGTTATTCAGCGCCGTGGCGGTCAATCTCAATAAGGTCGGTTTTCATTTCACTACCGACCAGCTTTTTTTATTAACCGCCCTCCCTTCACTTTCCGGCGCGATATTACGGGTGCCCTACTCCTTTATGGTACCCCTTTTGGGAGGGCGCTACTGGACCGTATTAAGTACCGTGATCCTGATTGTGCCTTGTATTTGGTTAGGGGTGGCGATCCAGTATATTACTACTCCGTTCTGGGTATTTATTGTTATTGCACTGCTATGCGGTTTTGCCGGCGCGAATTTTGCTTCCAGCATGGGAAATATCAGTTTCTTTTTTCCCAAAGCCAAACAGGGCAGCGCGCTGGGGGTCAATGGCGGCCTTGGCAATCTCGGCGTCAGTGTGATGCAGATGGTCGCCCCGGCGGTGATCTTCCTGCCGCTCTTCACCTTCCTCGGCGTCCATGGCGTCACCCAGCCCGATGGTTCGACAATCACCCTGAGTAATGCGGCGCTCGTCTGGGTACCGCTGCTGCTGCTCGCCACCGTCGCCGCCTGGTTCGGCATGAACGATATCGCCGGTTCAAAGGCCTCGATTCGCGATCAGCTTCCCGTACTCAAGCGACCGCATATGTGGCTGTTAAGCCTGCTCTATCTGGCGACCTTCGGCTCGTTTATCGGCTTTTCCGCCGGCTTTGCCATGCTGGCGAAAACCCAGTTTCCCGCAGTCGATATCCTCAAACTCGCCTTCTTTGGGCCGTTCATCGGCGCGCTGGCGCGGTCGTTCGGCGGGATCATCTCCGACCGTCTGGGCGGCGTGCGGGTGACGCTGGTCAACTTCGTCCTGATGGCGCTGTTTACCGGCCTGCTGTTTCTGACCCTGCCAGGCAGCGGCTCCGGCAGCTTTCTCGCTTTCTACGTGGTGTTTATGGGGCTCTTTTTAACCGCCGGTCTGGGAAGCGGCTCCACCTTCCAGATGATCGCCGTCATCTTCCGCCAGCTCACCATCGACAGCGTAAAGCAGCGCGGCGGCAGCGATGAAGAAGCGCAGCACGAGGCGGTGACCGATACCGCTGCCGCGCTGGGCTTTATCTCGGCGATCGGCGCCATCGGTGGCTTCTTTATTCCAAAAGCCTTCGGCACCTCGCTGGCGATGACCGGCTCGCCGGTCGGGGCCATGAAGGTCTTCTTTGTTTTTTATGTGGTTTGCGTGCTGGTGACCTGGCTGGTCTACGGCCGCCGTAAACCCGCTTAACCATAACGATTTATCTGCCGGATGGCGGCTTACGCCTTATCCGGCCTACGAGTTCGTTCGCTCATCCGGCCGGGTGGCACGATGCCGGACATCATCGGAGCAGGAGAAATGTCATGAGTAAATTACTGGATCGCTTTCGCTACTTTAAGCAGAAAGGCGAGACCTTTGCCAACGGCCACGGCCAGGTCTACAACAACAACCGTGACTGGGAAGATAGTTACCGTCAACGCTGGCAGTTCGACAAAATTGTCCGCTCCACGCACGGTGTGAACTGCACCGGCTCCTGCAGCTGGAAAATTTACGTCAAAAACGGCCTCGTTACCTGGGAAACCCAGCAGACCGATTATCCGCGCACCCGGCCAGATCTGCCAAACCACGAACCGCGCGGCTGCCCGCGCGGCGCCAGCTACTCCTGGTATCTCTACAGCGCCAACCGGCTGAAGTACCCGCTGGCGCGTAAACGGCTGATTGAGCTGTGGCGCGAAGCCCTGGCGCAGCATCCCGACCCGGTACAGGCCTGGGATAGCATCATGCAGGATCCGCTAAAAACCCGCAGCTACAAACAAGTCCGCGGCAAAGGCGGCTTTGTTCGCTCCAGCTGGAAAGAGTTAAATCAACTGATCGCCGCCGCCAACGTCTGGACCATCAAACACTACGGCCCGGACCGCGTCGCGGGCTTTTCGCCGATCCCGGCGATGTCGATGGTCTCCTACGCCGCGGGCACCCGCTATTTATCGTTGATCGGCGGCACCTGCCTGAGCTTTTATGACTGGTACTGCGATCTCCCCCCCGCCTCGCCGATGACCTGGGGCGAACAAACCGACGTGCCGGAATCCGCCGACTGGTACAACTCCAGCTACATTATTGCCTGGGGCTCCAACGTCCCGCAGACCCGAACCCCGGACGCCCACTTCTTTACCGAAGTACGCTACAAGGGCACCAAAACCATCGCCATCACGCCGGACTATTCGGAAGTCGCCAAGCTCTGCGACCAGTGGCTGGCGCCGAAGCAAGGCACCGACAGCGCGCTGGCGATGGCCATGGGCCACGTGATCCTTAAAGCCTTCCACCTCGATAACCCGAGCGATTACTTTCTTAACTACTGCCGGACCTACACCGACATGCCGATGCTGGTGATGCTCGAGCCGCGCGACGACGGCAGCTATACGCCGGGCCGTATGCTGCGTGCTTCCGACCTGCTTGACGGTCTCGGGGAAAGGAATAACCCGGAATGGAAAACCGTCGCCTGTAACGCTGACGGCGAACTGGTGGCGCCGAACGGCTCCATCGGCTTTCGCTGGGGCGAAAAAGGCAAATGGAATCTTGAACAACGGGCAGACGGCAACGATGTCGAGCTGAAGCTGTCGCTGCTGGATATTCGCGACAGCGTGGTGTCGGTAGGCTTCCCTTACTTTGGCGGCAACGAAAACCCGCATTTTCGCAGCGTAGCGCAGTCACCGGTGACCCTTCACCTGCTACCGGCGAAACAGCTGACGCTGGCCAGCGGTGAACGCGGCCTGGTGGTCAGCGTCTATGACCTGATTCTGGCTAACTACGGTCTGGATCGCGGGCTTGACGATGTCAATGCGGCGAAGGATTTCGCCGAGGTCAAAGCCTATACCCCGGCATGGGCCGAGCAGATCACCGGCGTGCCGCGCCAGCATATCGAACAAATCGCCCGCGAGTTCGCCGAGACGGCGCACAAGACCCATGGTCGCTCAATGATTATCCTCGGCGCCGGGGTGAACCACTGGTACCACATGGATATGAACTACCGCGGGATGATCAACATGCTGGTATTCTGCGGCTGTGTTGGTCAGAGCGGCGGTGGCTGGTCGCATTATGTCGGCCAGGAAAAGCTGCGCCCGCAGACCGGCTGGCTGCCGCTGGCGTTCGCCCTGGACTGGAGTCGTCCGCCGCGGCAGATGAACAGTACCTCTTATTTCTACAACCACGCCAGCCAGTGGCGCTATGAAAAACTGACCGCGCAGGAGCTGCTGTCGCCGCTGGCCGACGCCAGCAAATTCAGCGGCCATATGATCGACTTCAACGTTCGCGCCGAGCGCATGGGCTGGCTGCCCTCCGCGCCGCAGCTTAACGTTAATCCGCTGAGCATCAGGCAGCAGGCCGACGCCGCCGGGCTCTCCCCCGCTGAGTTCACCGTCCAGTCGTTAAAATCAGGCGACATTCGCTTTGCCGCCGAGCAGCCGGACAGCGGCAACAACCACCCGCGCAACCTGTTTATCTGGCGCTCGAACCTGCTGGGCTCGTCCGGTAAGGGCCATGAGTACATGCTCAAGTATCTGCTCGGTACCGATAACGGTATTCAGGGCGAGGAGTTTGGCTCTGCCGCTGACGTGAAGCCGGAGGAAGTCGAGTGGCAGACCGCGGCGATTGAGGGCAAACTCGATCTCCTGGTGACTCTCGATTTCCGCATGTCCAGTACCTGCCTGTTCTCCGATATCGTCCTGCCGACCGCCACCTGGTACGAAAAAGACGATATGAACACCTCGGATATGCACCCGTTTATCCACCCGCTCTCCGCCGCCGTCGACCCGGCCTGGGAGGCGAAAAGCGACTGGGAGATCTACAAGGATATCGCCAAATCCTTCTCGCAGGTCTGCGTCGGCCATCTTGGCAAAGAGACCGACGTAGTGCTGGTGCCGCTGCAGCACGACTCTCCGGCGGAGCTGTCGCAGCCGTTCGATGTCCTCGACTGGCGCAAAGGCGAATGCGATCTCATTCCAGGCAAAACCGCACCGTCAATTGCCCTGGTTGAACGCGACTATCCCGCCACCTGGGACCGCTTCACCTCTCTCGGCCCGCTGCTCGATAAGCTCGGCAACGGCGGGAAAGGTATTGCGTGGAATACGCAGAGCGAAGTCGATTTCCTCGGCAAGCTTAACTACCTCAAGCCGGATGGTCCGGCCAAAGGCCGCCCGCGCATCGACAGCGCCATCGACGCCTCCGAAGTTATTCTCAGCCTCGCGCCGGAAACCAATGGCCAGGTGGCGGTGAAAGCCTGGCAAGCGCTGGGAGAATTTACCGGCCGCGAGCACACTCATCTGGCGCTGAATAAAGAGGATGAGAAGATCCGCTTTCGCGATATTCAGGCGCAGCCGCGCAAGATCATCTCCAGCCCAACGTGGTCCGGGCTGGAAAGCGAGCATGTCTCCTACAACGCCGGTTATACCAACGTGCATGAGCTGATCCCCTGGCGCACCCTCTCCGGGCGGCAACAGCTCTATCAGGACCATCCGTGGATGCGCGCCTTCGGCGAAAGCCTGGTGGCCTATCGCCCGCCTGTCGATACCCGCAGCGTCAGCCAGATGAAGGCCGTACCGCCAAACGGCTTCCCGGAAAAAGCGCTCAACTTCCTGACGCCGCACCAGAAATGGGGGATCCACTCCACCTACAGCGAAAACCTGCTGATGCTGACGCTGTCGCGCGGCGGGCCCATCGTCTGGCTAAGCGAAACCGACGCGAAAGAACTGGGCATTGAAGATAACGACTGGATTGAAGCTTTCAACGCCAACGGCGCCCTCACCGCGCGGGCGGTGGTGAGCCAGCGCGTGCCGCCGGGGATGACCATGATGTACCACGCGCAGGAGCGGATTATGAATATCCCGGGTTCGGAAGTGACCGGTCGTCGCGGCGGTATTCATAACTCGGTAACCCGCGTCTGTCCGAAGCCAACGCACATGATTGGCGGCTACGCCCAGCTAGCCTATGGCTTTAACTACTACGGCACCGTCGGTTCGAACCGCGACGAGTTCATCATGATCCGCAAAATGAAGAATATTGCCTGGCTGGATGACGAAGGTCGCGATCAGGTACAGGAGGCGAAAAAATGAAAATCCGTTCTCAGGTTGGAATGGTGCTGAATCTGGACAAATGCATCGGCTGTCACACCTGCTCGGTCACCTGTAAAAACGTCTGGAGCAGCCGCGAAGGCATGGAGTACGCGTGGTTCAATAACGTGGAGACCAAACCGGGCATTGGCTACCCAAAAAACTGGGAGGACCAGGATCAGTGGCAAGGCGGCTGGATCCGCGGCATTAGCGGTAAACTGACGCCCCGTCTCGGCAATCGGGTCAGCGTATTATCGAAGATTTTCGCCAACCCGGTGCTGCCGGCGATCGACGATTACTACGAACCCTTTACCTACGACTACCAGCATCTGCACAACGCGCCGGAGGGCAAATATCTGCCGACCGCCCGCCCGCGCTCGCTGATCAGCGGCGAGCGTATGGATAAGATTAACTGGGGCCCTAACTGGGAGGAGCTGCTCGGCGGCGAATTCGAGAAACGCGCCCGCGACCGTAACTTCGAAGCCATGCAAAAAGAGATGTACGGCCAGTTCGAAAATACCTTCATGATGTATCTCCCGCGCCTGTGCGAGCACTGCCTCAATCCGAGCTGCGTGGCCACCTGCCCGAGCGGCGCGATCTACAAGCGTGAGGAAGATGGCATCGTACTGATCGATCAGGATAAATGCCGCGGCTGGCGGATGTGCATCAGCGGTTGTCCGTACAAAAAAATCTACTTTAACTGGAAGAGCGGCAAGTCGGAAAAATGCATTTTCTGCTATCCGCGTATTGAGTCCGGACAGCCAACGGTCTGCTCAGAAACCTGCGTCGGGCGCATCCGCTATCTTGGCGTACTGCTGTATGACGCCGACCGCATCGAAGAGGCGGCCAGTACCGAACATGAAACCGACCTCTATGAGCGCCAGTGCGAGGTGTTTCTTAATCCAAACGATCCGGCGGTCATTGAGGAAGCGCTAAAACAAGGGATCCCGCATAACGTCATTGAGGCGGCGCAGAAGTCGCCGGTCTATAAGCTGGCGATGGACTGGAAGCTGGCCCTGCCGCTGCATCCGGAGTATCGCACCCTGCCGATGGTCTGGTACGTGCCGCCTCTGTCGCCGATCCAGTCGGTTGCCGACGCCGGCGGCCTGCCGGGCAACGGCAACATCCTGCCAGCGGTTGAGAGTCTACGCATCCCGGTGCAATACCTGGCGAATCTGCTGAGCGCAGGCGATACCGGGCCGGTCTTGCGCGCGCTGAAACGGATGATGGCGATGCGCCACTACAAGCGCTCGCAAACCGTCGAGGGCGTCACCGATACCCGGGCCATTGAAGAGGTGGGCCTCAGCGTTGAGCAGGTCGAAGAGATGTATCGCTATCTGGCGATCGCCAACTACGAAGACCGCTTCGTGATCCCCACCAGCCATCGCGAACTGGCGGAGGATGCCTTCCCGGAACGTAACGGCTGCGGCTTTACCTTCGGCGATGGCTGCCACGGGTCAGATACGAAATTCAACCTGTTTAACAGCCGGCGGATCGACGCCATCGACGTCAGCGGCGTGCGTAGGCATGGGGAGGGCGAGTGATGCGGATCCTGAAAGTGATCGGTCTGCTGCTTGAGTACCCCGACGAGTTACTGTGGGAGAACCGCGACGACGCCCTGGCGCTGGTCAGGGCCGATGTCCCTTCCCTGACGCCGTTTGTCAGTGAGCTGCTGACGGCTCCGCTGTTGGATCGCCAGGCCGAGTGGTGCGAGGTGTTCGAGCGCGGGCGCGCCACCTCGCTGCTGCTGTTTGAACATGTGCATGCCGAGTCGCGAGACCGCGGCCAGGCGATGGTCGACCTGATGAATCAGTATCAGCAGGCGGGTCTGCAGATCGATTGTCGCGAGCTGCCCGATCATCTGCCGCTGTATCTGGAGTACCTCAGTATTTTACCCCCCGCGGAGGCGCGCGAAGGGCTGCAGAATATCGCGCCGATTCTGGCGCTGATCGGCGGCCGCCTGAAGCAGCGAGCCTGTCCGTATTATCAGCTGTTTGACGCCCTGTTGGCGCTGGCTAAAAGCCCGCTCACCAGTGACAGTGTCACAAAACAGGTGGCGGGAGAAAAGCGCGACGATACCCGTCAGGCGCTGGACGCCGTGTGGGAAGAAGAGCAGGTGAAGTTTATCGAAGATAACGCGACCGCTTGCGACAGCTCGTCGATGCAAGCTTATCAACGACGCTTTAGTCAGGATGTGGCGCCGCAGTACGTTGACATCCGCGCCGGAGGCCCGAAATGATCCAGTATCTGAACGTCTTCTTTTATGATATCTACCCTTACCTGTGCGGCACCGTGTTTCTGGTGGGCAGTTGGCTGCGCTACGATTACGGGCAGTATACCTGGCGCGCCTCATCCAGCCAGATGCTGGATAAGCGCGGGATGGTGCTATGGTCGAACTTATTTCATATCGGCATTCTCGGCATCTTCTTCGGCCATCTTTTTGGCATGCTGACCCCGCACTGGGTCTACTCGTGGTTCCTGCCGATGTCGCAGAAGCAGCTGATGGCCATGATCCTCGGCGGCATCTGCGGCGTGCTGACCCTGGTCGGCGGTATCGGCCTGCTGATGCGCCGCCTGACCAACCCGCGCATTCGCGCCACCTCCACGACCGCGGATATTTTGATCCTGTGCATTCTGCTGATTCAGTGCGCGCTGGGGCTGACGACCATCCCCTTCTCCGCCCGGCATCCGGACGGCAGCGAAATGCTCAAGCTGGTGGACTGGGCGCAGGCGGTGGTCACCTTCCACGGCGGCGCCTCAGCGCATCTGGACGGCGTGGCGTGGATTTACCGCGTCCACCTGGTGCTGGGGATGACTATCTTTCTGATCTTCCCCTTCACCCGTCTGGTTCACGTCTGGAGTGCGCCGGTGGAGTATTTTACCCGCCGTTACCAGGTGGTACGCTCCCGCCGCTGAAGGCTGGCGGCCCCAGCCATGCCCGTTTACCGGTAGCCCGGACGAGGCGCTCGCGCCGACTCCGGGTCATATTTTTCAGCCCCGGTTCCAGCCTTTATGCCGGATGGCGGCTACGCCTTATCCGGCCTACAGGGGCCTCTCAAAGGCTCATACCTCCCAGGCCCGCGCAAGCGCAGCGCCGCCGGGCAAGATATCAGGCACGGCACCTGTAATTTCGCCGGGTGGCGGCTGTCGCCTTGCCCGGCCTACAGGGTCGTCTCACAGGCCCGGTCAGCGCAGCGCCGCCGGGCATGAGGAGAGTTATTTCCCGGCTTCCGGATGGGTATCGAACGCCGCCATTACCGCCGCCAGCGCCGCTTCACTAAAGCCATGTTTAGGATCGTCCACGCCCAGCCCGAAGCGGGTCTGCAGCGCTTCATACAGCGCGGAGACATCGGCAAAATCGACCTTCTCCACCACGTGGTTATTCTCCCAGTGGGTAAAGTGGAAATTGGTGAGGGTCATTTTGCCGCCGTCGGGCAGATGACGGCACATCAGCAGATGGTGACGGAAGTGGGACTGCGGCCAGTGCGCCGACCAGAAGTTACCCATCACATAATCAGACGCATACTGCCGGCCTAAATCGAAATGGTACATCGACTGCCAGTGTTCGTGATGGTTGAACTGCAGCGTCCACTCATCGCCCTCATGCACCAGACGATAGCTACCGTGCGGCGTTTGCTGGGGGATATCGGCCAGCAGTTTGATCGGCGCGGTCAATGTCTGGCCGCCGAAGCCGACGTCGGCGATCCAGCGCTCGCCCGCCACTTCCACCAGCAATAAACGGTGAGTACGCGGCGGCATCTGCGGCGGATTGGCCAGCACCACGCGGCCCAGCAGGCTGCGGACGTTAAAGCCTATCTCGCGCAGCGCGCGCTCCAGCAGGCCATTCTGTTCAAAACAATACCCCCCGCGGCGGGCGGCGATCAGCTTTTCTTCCAGCGCCCGATCGTCAAGGTGGATCTCCCGCGGCAGCAGGACGTCGAGGTTTTCAAAGGGGATGGCGCTGTTATGCTGCAGATGCAATTCCCGCAGGGTATCAATGGATACATCAGGCTCACCCGTCCAGCCCAGACGGGAAAAATAGGCGCGTAAAAAGGGACTCATCAAGGCCTCCAGCTGTAGGTGTCCGACATTTATAGCCTATTTTTCCGCGCCGACCGTCTTTTTTGTGCGCTTGTCGTTAACCGCGCGTGCTGCGCTGCATCAGCGCCAGCGCCGTCAGCATCAGGACCAGACCGGTCAACAGCGTCAGGCTGGCCATCGCCATGCCCTGACCGACGGAACCCTGTTCGAACTGGCGCCAGATAAACACCGCCACGGTTTGCGTACCGGCCGGAGAGAGCAGCAGCGAGGTCACCAGCTCCCGGGAGGCCACCGCGAACACCATCAGCATCGCCGCCAGCAGCGCCGGAAAGACCAGCGGCAGGACAATCAACCGCAGCGCCTGCAGTGGCGACGCCCCGTGCACCCGGGCGGCGGACTCAAGATTGGGGCCCAGCTGGCGCAGCGCGCTGCCGACATAGCGCACCGGCCAGGGCAACAGCAGGCAGCAATAGGAGAGCAGCAACATCCACAGCGTGTTATAGGGCGAGCGCGGCCAGAAAGGCTGATTCCACAGCAGGATCAAACCGACGCCTACCACCACGCCCGGCAGCGCCGCCGGCATCAGCGACAGCGCGTCCACCATCCCGCGCCCTTTAATCTTCTGCACCATCACCAGCCAGGCGGCCAGCAGGCCCAGCACGCCGACGATCAGCGCCGAGCCCAGGGCCAGCGACAGGCTGGTGCCGAGGGCCGACAGGGCATCCCCCTGCTGGTCAAACAGCGCCGCGAAGTGACGCAGCGTGACATTCTCAACACTCACGCCCCCTGAGAGCGTGCCCATCACGCTGGTGAGCATCATCGAGGCGGCAGGGATGCCGACCGCCAGGCCGCCGACGGCCGCCATCACCAGCACGGCGGGCAGCGTCATCCAGCCCAGCGATGCCCCGCGGTTTTCTCCCGGCTTGCCGGTGACGCTGGTGACCTCTTTCTCCCCCACCAGCCGCTTTTGCAGCCACCAGGCGAACAACGCCACCGCCATCAGCAGCAGCGACAGCAGCGCGGCGCCGGTAAGGTCCACCGGCCAGTCGGCCAGCTTTTTCTCAATACCGACCGTCAGCATCACCACTCCCGCCCGGCTGCCCAGCGCCGCCGGTACACCAAACTCCTCGATAGCGAGGGTAAACGCCAACAGCGTGCCCGCCGCCAGCGCCGGGGAGAGCATCGGCAGTGTCACGTGCCAGAAGGCGCGCCAGGCGGTGGCGCCATGGACGCGGGCGACCACCGCCAGCCGGGTCCCGCTCGCCAGCAGGCTGCGGGAGACGGCAAAGTACACCACCGGGAAAATATTAAAGGTCATCACCAGCACGATACCGCTGCGGCTGAACAGCAGATCGTTCAATTGCCAGCCGGTCAGCTGCTGCAGATAGCCCTGGCTTTGCAGGGCCAGCATCCAGGAGAGCGCCGAGATATAGGGCGGCGTCAGAAAGGGGATCAAAAACAGGAGATCCCACAGTCGGGGCAGCGGCAGCGAAAACATACCGCGCAGGATGCCGAGCGGCAGGCCAATCATTACGCTGACCAGCGCCACGCCGGCGGCGATCCACAGCGTACCGCCGAGCATCGCCGGTAACTGGGGATCGGCCAGCAGCACTGAGACGCCGCCAAAGGCGTCCCCGAGCGAACCGGCGCTAAAATGGGGAAAAATCGCCTGCAGCAGAATAAATACTAACGGCAACGCGACCAGCATCACCAGGGCGGCGAGGGTCGCGCCGGAAAGGAATGTTTGTTTCACAACCGGTTCCTGAAGCTGAGGGGTCCCCCGGCGGCCAGCGCCGGAGGAACAGGAGCAATTACTGCGCGTACAGCTGACTGAAGCGGGCGAGCACGGCGCCCCGTTCGCTGCTGCCTTCGCTGGTGGTGGGCAGCACCTTCAGCGCGTCCAGTAGCGGACGTTTGGCCGCCACGTCGCGGCGGGCGGGCATCAGCCAGGCATCGGCAACCCTCGCCTGACCTTCCGGCGACAGCACATAATCGATAAAGGCTTTGGCATCGTCGGCATGCTGGCTGGTTTTGAGGATCATCATCGGGCGCGGGGCAATCACTGTTCCGCTGGCCGGGAAGATCACCTTCAGCGACTCGCCCTGCTGAATATTGCCGTAGGAGACATAATCCACCGCGCCAAATACCGCCGCTTTCGCCCCCTGCATCACCGGCGTCACCGCCTGGGCGTTGGGTCCGCTGACCACCATGCCGTTCTTTTTCAGATCGTCAAACAGTTGCCAGGCCTGGTCGCCCATGCTGTTTTGCAGCCCGATCAGCAAATCCAGCGACGCACCGGAGAGCGCCGGGTCGGGGGTTGTCACCTTGTCTTTAAACGCCGGCTGGGTGAGATCCCGCCACTCTTTCGGTTCCGGGGTACCGCTTTTACTGTTCCAGACAATGCCCAGGGCGGAGACGCCCTGGGCGATATAGTCCGCCGATTTCAGGTTCGCCGGTACCTGGTCGGCATTGGCGCTCGCAAAAGGCAGCAACCAGCCCCGCTGGTGCAGATCTTCGGCGGTATCCCACGAGGCGGAGATCAGCACATCCGCCTGCGGGTTGGCCTGCTCGGCCTCCAGTCGGGCCATTACTTTGCCGGTGGTGGCCTGGAAAACCGTCACCTTCACCCCGGTCTGTTGTTCAAAACCGCTGGCCAGGCTTTTCGCCAGCGAGCCGGGTCCGGCGGTGTAAACGGTCAGCGCATGGGCGCTGGAGAGCATCATGGCGGAAAGAGCCATCGCGAGTACCACTCCTTTCTTAACGGTCATAACGGTGTTCATGCAACTTCCCCTGAGGTTGGCGTAACGGCGCGGACAGCGGCCACGCGGCCCGCGGATAAATAGACAATCTGGTCAGCTAACAGCTCGGCTTCACGTCGATCATGGGTGACATACACGGCGGTGATGCCGAGCTGTCGCAACAGGCGGCTCATTTCGCCGCACAGCGATTCGCGCAGTTCGCTATCCAGGTTGGAGAGCGGTTCATCAAACAGCAGCACCCGCGGCGCGGCGACGATCGCCCGCGCCAGCGCCACCCGCTGCTGCTGACCGCCAGAAAGACCAGAGGGTTTACGTTCGGCGAAACCGTTGAGGCCTACCCGCGCCAGCGCCTCGCTGACCCGGCGCTCGCGTTCGCTACGGGAGACGCCGCGCATGCGCAGCGGAAAGGCGACGTTCTGCGCCACGCTCATATGCGGCCAGAGGGCGTAATCCTGAAAAACCATGCCGATATCGCGCTGCTCCGGGGGCAATCCCCATCCTGCGCGGGCGACCAGCCTGTCGCCAAAGCGGATTTCGCCGCTGGCCGGCACGCTCAGCCCGGCCAGCAGACGCAGCAAAGTGCTTTTGCCGCAGCCGGACGGACCCAGTAGCGCCACGATGCGGCCGGGTTCGATATGCAACGAGAAACGGTCAAGAACGGGAGTCTCTGCGAAGGCAAAAGAGACCTCCTGCAGGGTGATAGGGGTCAGCGTGCGCATCATCGCCCTCCCTTTCGGGACAGCGAGACCTGCCCGGCGGCCGACATCCGACGGGGCACGCTCACCTGGGATAACATCAGGGGAGCCAACATATTGTGATCCTCTTTGGGACTTAGTGCTGGCGACTATAGTCAGACGAGATGACGTATTGATTACATTTTCATTGCGGCTTAACGTGTTACCTGCCAACCGACCCATTATTCAAGGAACGCCTATGAGCCGCTTTCGCCACGTTGAACTGCAGTACGCCAGCCGCCTGCTCAACCACGGCCCGACCATTTTGATCACCAGCTACGATGCCCCGTCTGACCGGCGCAACGTCATGGCCGCCGCCTGGTCAATGCCGGTGGAATTCGCCCCGCCGCGGGTGGCTATCGTGGTGGATAAAAGTACCTGGACGCGGGAGATCATCGAGCGCAACGGCACCTTCGGCATTGTGGTCCCCGGCGTCGCCGCCGCCAGCTGGACCTACGCCGTCGGCAGCGTCAGCGGCCGCGATGAGGACAAATTCAATGCCTGGGGGATCCCGGTAGTGACCGGCCCGGAGCTGGGGTTGCCGCTGATCGAGGAGAAGTGTCTGGCATGGATGGAGTGCCGACTGCTGCCGGCGACGGCGGCCCAGACCCAGTACGACACCCTGTTCGGGGAGGTGGTGTCTGCCGCCGCCGATGAACGCGCGTTCGTCACCGGACGCTGGCAGTTCGACGACGATAAGCTCAATACCCTGCATCATCTTGGCACCGGCAATTTTGTCGCCAGCGGTCGTCATGTGCGGGCAAACTCCCTCGACGAATAAGCGTGACCTGCCGCGGGTGGCAGATTTTTCCCCTGCCCGGCCTGCGGCCCCCCTTTTAACCCGGTGGGCGGCGGCGATCGGCGCTGGGGGTCAGGCCAAACACTTTTTTATACAGAGTGGTAAAGTGGTTGCTGTTGGCGAAGCCGCACAGATAAGCCACTTCGGTAATGGACATCTCCGTTTCACGTAATTTGACCCGCGCGGAGACCAGTCGCAGACGTTTCAGATAATTATCCGGCGTTAAGCCCGTGGCCTCTTTAATATGGCGAAACGCCGTGCGGGTGGTGAGATGAAATTGCTCCGCCAGTTGCTGCCAGTTATGTTCTTCGAAACAGTGCTCCTGCAGCCAGGTGAGTAATTTATGCAGTTTATAGCGGGTGCTGCTATATTCGGCTTCCGACTCGGCTGTGAGAATGGTGGTCACCAGCTGGAAAAAGAGAGACTCCCGTTGCGGGGTATTATCCGCCGCCCTCAGCGCCGGGGAAAATATCTTTTCCACCAGTTCCCGACAATAGCTGCGGGTCTCCGGCGCCAGCCAGCCATAGCAGGCGGCACGCTGCGCCGATAATTGCTGCAGCAATCCCTCCATCTGCTGTAAATAGCGAAAGGCCACCGCCGGATTAATTAAGACATTAATCAGCTTCAGCGTCCCCAGTTCATCATAATAGTGGACATCGCCAGGCTGGACGTAAAATACATCGCCCTGCTGGATGTACAGCGGGCGGCCATTAATAACGTGTAATCCATGCCCCTCCTCGACGATCACCAGCTCAGCAAACTCGTGGCCATGCTCCTGGCTATTATCTTCCGGGTCGCTGGCGTACATGCCGAGCTTATCCTGGGGATGGGTGAAATAATACTCAACGGTCAGTGTCATCATTACAGCAAATCCTGAACAGCCTGGTGCGCAGGGGCACGATAATCTATTCCGACCTTCGCCACGCGCCCGATGTGCGGATTTGTGATCGCCAGCGCCCCCACCTCATTATTCCTGCCATTTTCACTGACGGTTTGGCATTGCCAGAGTGGTGGCGCCGCCAGACGACGGCCTATGCTGCGCCTAACCTAATGGAGAGGACGCAGTATGTCACAGGCAATTCAATACAATTCCAGTGTGGCGATGACCCGCCATCCGCATTTATTACAGCGTGCGGCCGCCCTGACGCCCGCGCTACATCGTCAGCGCCAGACGCCGCAGGCCATCGTCGAGGCCGTCGCCGATCCGGCGGCGCTGAACGGCTGGCGGGGACACACCGTCTGCACGCCTGAGCAGTTTTATCAGCAGCCGCTTCGCGTCGGCGACAGCATCATCATTGATTTTGGCAGCCATTTTGTTGGCTACCTGCAGTTCAGCTGCCGCAGCGTCGGCAGCCCGCCGGATGCCCCGGCCCATCTGCACTTCACCTTCGGCGAAACGCTGAGCGAAGTCTGCGAGCCGTTCAGCGAGTACCAGGGGTGGCTGAGCAGTAGCTGGTTGCAGCAACAGGATCTGTGGCTCGACGTCCTGCCCGCCCGGGTTGACCTGCCGCGTCGCTACTGCCTGCGCTACCTGAAGGTGGAGGTCAAAGCGCTGTCGCGCAAATTTCGTCTGCAGTTCGATGAGATAGCCCTGGAAACCGTTACCTCAGCCGGCAGCCCGCAGCCGGCGGTCATCGCCGATCCGCAGTTGAAAGCCATTGATAGCGTCGCGGTTCGCACCCTGCAAAACTGCATGCAGGAGGTATTTGAGGATGGGCCGAAACGCGACCGTCGGCTGTGGCTCGGCGACCTGCGCCTGCAGGCGTTGGTCAATGACGTGACCTTCGGCCACCACGATCTGGTCCGCCGCTGCCTGTACTTGTTTGCCGGCCATACCCGGGAAGACGGCATGGTCTCCGCCAATGTCTTTGTCCAGCCTGATGTGCGCGCCGATGACACCTTTCTCTTTGATTATTCATTATTTTTTATCGACGTACTTTATAACTACCTGCAAAGCACCGGCGACACGGAAACCGTCGGTGAGCTGTGGCCCACGGCGCGGCGGCAAATCGAGCTGGCGCTGACCCGCTGCGATCCCCACGGCCTGGTGCGCGACAGCGATGACTGGTGGGTATTTATCGACTGGCAGGCGGATCTGAATAAACAGGCGGCGGCGCAGGGGGTGCTCATCCACTGCCTGCAGCGCGCCCTCTGGCTGGCGCAGCGTTTTGAACCGCAGCGGGTAGCCGACTACACCGCTACGCTCGCGCAGCTGAAAGAGGCCGCTCAGCAGCACCTGTGGGACAGCGAGCGGCAGGTGTTTATCAGCGGCGCCGCGCGCCAGGTCTCATGGGCGTCGCAGATCTGGCTGGTACTGGCGGAAGTTGGCACCGCCGGGCAGCGGCAAGCGCTGATGCGCCGCCTGCAGCAACAGCCGCCCGCCATTGCCATGAATACCCCGTACTTGCGCCATCATCACATTGTCGCCCTGCTGCAGTGCGGCCTGCGCGAGGAGGCGGTGGCGGAGATCAAAGCCTACTGGGGGGCGATGGTTGACTCCGGCGCCGATACCTTCTGGGAAATTTTCGACCCACAGCATCCTGACTTTTCCCCGTATGGCAGTAAGCTCATTAACAGTTACTGCCATGCGTGGAGCTGTACCCCGGCCTGGTTTATTCGCCAGTACGGACTTTAACAACAACGATAAGCGAGTGATTTATGGCAGAAACAACGTTTACCCTGTGGCGGCAGCGCCTTGGCTATGGCATTGCCGATCTCTCCTGCAACCT
Source organism: Klebsiella sp. HMSC25G12 (assembly GCF_001807705.1). NCBI lineage: Bacteria > Pseudomonadati > Pseudomonadota > Gammaproteobacteria > Enterobacterales > Enterobacteriaceae > Klebsiella > Klebsiella sp. HMSC25G12. Next base: position 157,037 of record NZ_KV789880.1, read on the forward strand.
TGTGTGGCAAATGATCTCTCTGTATCTGATGTTCTTTTACACCGACGTGATGGGTCTCCCGGCCTATTACGTCGGGCTGATGTTCCTGGTTACCCGGCTGGTGGACGGCGTGGCCGACGTGCTGATGGGGCTGGTAATCGACAATACTGCCACCCGCTGGGGGCGCTGCCGTCCCTGGCTGCTGATCGGCGCCCTGCCTTTTGGTCTGCTGTGTATTCTGGCCTTTTATGTGCCGGATTTCGGCACCACTGGCAAACTGCTGTACGCCTTTATCACCTATCTGTGTCTGTCGTTCCTCTACACCCTGGTGAACATTCCGTTCTGCGCCATGCTGCCGTTTTTAACCAGTGATTCCGCAGAGCGCACCACGCTGTCGGCGGTACGTATTCTGCTGGGATCCCTCGGGGCCACCATCGTCGCCGTGGCCACCCTGCCGCTGGTCGGCATGCTGGGCAAAGGCGACCAGCAGCAGGGGTTCCTCTATACCGCAGTGATTTTTGGCGTACTGGCGGCCTTTTTCCTGCTGGTGAGCTTTCGCAACGTCGAAGAAAAGATCACCCTCACCGGGGAGCGCATGACCCTGAAACGCGCCTGGATTAGCCTGCGCGCCAATCGTCCGTGGTGGATCTTCGCCAGCAATATCTTTCTGATGTGGGGGGCCTTTTTCTTTCAGACCGGAGCGCTGGTGTACTTCTTCCACTATTACGTCGGGAATACCGAGCTGACGGCGGTTATCGCCGGGGTCTCCACCTTCGTTCCCCTGCTCGGCACCCTCACCGTCCCGCTGCTGGCCCGACGCATGAAAAAACGTCATGTCTATCTGGTGGCCAGCGCGGTCAATCTGCTCGGGATGGGGATGATGATGCTGTCTGGCACCTACGCGCTGGGGCTGATCGTCGGGGCGGTGATCCTCTCCCTTGGCGCCGGTCAGCGCACGGCTATCTATTTCTCGATGCAGGCCGACCCGGTGGATTACGGCGTGTGGAAAACCGGCATTAATACCGCGGGTATCCTGACCTCGATAAACGGCTTTCTCGGCAAGGTGGCGATGGCCGGCGCCGGGGCGATCACCGGGGCACTGCTCTCCTCCGGCGGCTATATCGCCAACCAGGCGCAAAGCGACAGCGCCCTGTTGGCCATCAAGGCCTGCTATCTGTACATTCCGGCGCTGTTGATCCTCGCCTCGATGCTGTGGATGGGCCGCTTCTACCGCCTCGACGATCACTATGAGCAGATCCGTGCCGACCTCGATGCCGGACGCGGCGCCTCGCCAGCCCCGGCCACCGGAGAATCCCCCGCCATGTAAGGCGCCCCGCTGCTTTAACCTCTGGATAAATTAAGGACTTTTATGCGTATCTCTGTGATTAGCGCAGCGGTGTGCTGCGCCCTTTTTCCACTCACCAGCGCCGCCGGGTTGAGCGTCGAACAACGGCTGGCGCAACTTGAAGCGCGCCTCAATCTCGCCGAACAGCAGGCCAGCGAAGCCAGCCGCCGCGCGCAGCGGGCAGAACAGCAAACCGCCGCCGCCGAACAGCGCGCGGCGGCGGCGGAGCAGCAGGTGCAGGCGCTCAGCCAGCAGACCACGGCCCGCGAACAAAAACAGCAGGCCACCAATCAGCAGCTGAGCGAGCAGCTGGCGAAGCGCTCCCCGGACGACGGCTTTACCTTTAACGCCTACGCCCGTTCCGGAATGTTAGTCAACAGCCACGGCAAAGGTGCCCGCGGCGGGCCAGGCATCTCCCCGGCCAGTTCGCTCAACGGCGATGCCCACGTCGGTCGTCTCGGCAACGAAAAAGATAATTACGCTGAGCTGAGCTTTGGCAAAAAGCTTACCTTCAACGATGGCTCATGGGCGCGCTTTAAGACCATGCTCGCCGACGGGGCCACCAACCCGGATCCGTGGGTTCAGGACAACGACAGCCACCATCTGAACATTCGTCAGCTGTACGTCGAGATGGGCGACTTCGCCGAGTTCACCGGACCGTTAAAACGCGCCTCGATCTGGGCCGGCAAACGCTTTGATCGGGATAACTTCGATATCCACTTTACCGATAGCGACATCATGTTCCTCGGTGGCACCGGCGGCGGGATCAATGATGTCGACTGGGGAAGCGGCCTGCGCGGCGATTATTCGGTGTATGCGCGTAACTTCGGCGACCTTGGCAGCGATAATTACGCGGATAATGACATCCAGAATCTGCTGTTCACCGCCAACCATTTTTACGGCAACTGGCAGCTGATGACCACGGTGATGACCGCCCAGGGTAACGATGACCTGAAAGATAATACCTCGACCACCGGGAGCTATGCCCTGCGCAGCGATAACACCGCCAAAAACGGCTACTACGCGATGCTGGCCCTGCACGACAAACAGCAGTTCTACGGCCTGGCGCCAGGGGTGTCGGAAAGCGCACTGCAGTACGGCGTCGGGCTGGGCGCCGAAGCGCGTCAGCCGGGGAGCGATGGCGACTTGACCGAGAACGCGGCCTCCCTGCGCTTTGCGTCGTACGGGATCCTGCCGCTGGGGAAAAACTGGCAGCTGGCGCCGTCGGTGATAGCCCAGCACAGCGAAGACCGCTATCGCGACGGCGACCGCTACGACTGGGCGACGTTTAACCTGCGGGTATCGCAAGGGATCTCCGCTCACTTCGCCCTGCTGTATGAGGCCTCGTGGCAGTATATGGATCTCAATCCGAACGGGCGCAGCTATCGCTATAATGACAACGTTTATCAGTATCAGGCGGTCCGCGGTGATTTCTACAAGCTGACCTTCGCCCCCACCTTTAAAGTGGGCGATGTGTTTGATATCAAAGCGCGGCCGGAGATACGTTTCTTTGTCACGTGGATGAACTGGGATAAAGACCTGGATCGTTATGCGATCAACGATGATTTCGGCAGCAAAGGCTTTACCGCTGGCGGGACATGGAACTTCGGCGTGCAGACGGAGATTTGGTTCTGACCGAGCGTCACTGGCGGGCATCATGCCCGCCAGTGGCAATTACATGCTATAACCCGGCTTCTTTATCAGCTGCGCCATCTGCGGGGCGATCTCACTGTCCCACACCGCCTGCCACGCGTCCGGCTCAACCTGAGTCAGCGCGACGCTGACGGCGCTCTCTTTGCTGTTCAGATGGCGGATCAGCACCTCTGTGATGTCGGCGGCCAGCGCGGTTTTTTGTTCGTCAGTCAGTTCACGGGGAAAACATTTAATATCTACATGCGGCATAGCAAAGACTCCTTGTGGTCAGAGCCATAACGCTACCACAGAATGGCCGTTCTGGTTGCCATCGCGTGCGTTAAATCAGCTTGTTACGGCGTAGCGCCGCGGCCAGCTCCGGTCGCTGACAGACCGCCCGGGCGATGGCGGCGAATTTTGGCGCGTGGTCGTCAAACCACGCCTGTCGCGGCCCCCAGCTGTACATCGCCGCGATATAGCAATCCAGCAACGTTACCGACGAGCCCAGCGCCCACGGCCCGGCAGCCAGCTGCTGTTCGAACCAGAGATAGAGATTTTTCCGGTACTGGCGACAATTCTCCACCAGCTGCTCCGCGGCGGCGGGCGCCCAGCGTTCCGGATAATCGGCATAGGTAAAGGTAGGATAGACGTTGGCCACCAGCCAGACCAGCAGACGCTGGAACTGTTGACGCTGCGGCGTCCCCGGCGCGGGGGCCAGATCGGGACGCTGATCGAGGATCATCAGCGCGATGGCGGCGGTTTCGGTCATGATGCTCCCATCGGCCAGCCTCAGGGTGGGCACCTGGCACAGCGGATTAATCTGCCGCAGACGCTCGCGCGCCGGACCGGGCTGGTCAAAGCCCTCCACGTCAACCACCTCGTAGGGAATATCGGCCAGGGAGAGCATCAGCTCGCTAATCGTCGAGCCCCATCCCGGCACGCCATAAACGGTAATCATGGTCTGCCTCCAGGGTAAAGCCTAAGTGTAGGCAGAAATTCGCCGCTCACCCACCCGGCACACCATGCCCTGAAAAGGCAGGCCTACGCCGATTCTCGTGCCACCAGCTGAAAGCCGATATCTATAATCACCCCGCTGTCTTCTCCTCCTTCGATGCGGTCAGCCAGCAGCGTAGCGGCCCGTTCACCGATGGCATGACGGTCGACGCTGACGGTAGTGATAGCCGGACGATTGCTGGCGGCGAAATCCAGATCGCCAAAACCGATCACCGCCAGATCCTGCGGTACGCGTAGCCCCCGGCTTTCGGCTTCCATAATCGCCCCCTGGGCGAGGGTGTCTGAGCTGCAGATGATCACATCAAACTCGCTGGCGGCGAGCAGCTCCGCCAGACCGCGCCGCCCCAGCGCCAACGACGCCGGGAGCGGCACTTCAACCTGAGGCGCATCGTCCAGCCCTTTTTTAGCCAGTCGGGCACAGAGCCCCTGCTTACGCAACATCGCGCGCGCATCGCCCGCCCACAGCAGGCCTGGTCGCTGGTAGCCTTTCTCCAGTACATACTCGCCAATGGTTTCGCCAACTTTTTCATGGGAAAAACCGACCAGCATATCCAGCGGCGTCGGGGTGAGATCCCAGATTTCCACCACCGGCGTGGCGGCGTTAAGAATCGTTTTCTTTAACAGCGGCGCATGCTGGATGCCGGTTAACACCACGCCATCAGGGCGCCGCGAAAGCAAGGTAGAGACCAGCTCGGCCTCGGTCTGCCGGTCATAGCCCGCCACGCACAGCAGCATATGGTAGCCGCGCGCCGCCAGGGTATCGCTCAGCGCCTGGATGGTATCGACAAACATATTGTTATTGATTTGCGGTACCACGACCGCCACCAGCTTGCTGCGCCTGGAGGCGAGGCCGCCGGCCAGCGCATTGGGGATATAGCCCGTCGCCTGCACAGCCTGCATCACTTTCTCTACCGTTTTTGGCCTGACCAGCTGGGGCGTATTCAGCGCCCGACTGACCGTCATCGGCGACAACCCGGCGCTGCGAGCCACATCCTCCAGCGTCGGCGCCCGCGTCGGTTTTTTGCTTTTCACGGCTAAGCCCCTGTGTTAAGTCGTTTCCTGTGGGCATTATTGATGATGCCCCACGCAATTGCCAGCGCCCGCCGCGTCTCCCCTAACAGAATCAACGACCTGCAATATAAAATGTTATCGCTATCATTATGACTTGTCACTTTTCACAAACTGTTTTGGATTGTGACCTGCACAGCAAAGTTTTCGCCTTTATAACGGCCAATTGTGATCGTTTGTACAAATTAAAACCACTAGCGTAGCGTCAAAAGCATTTCACCATTACAAATGATAGCGCAATCATTTTATTATCAAAAAGGACACTACTATGACCTCAAGCGCCAATTCCGAGTCCGTAACCTACGCCAAAGCTTTCGGCGTCAAAACCGCCGCTGAAACCGGTGACCGCATTGACCACGTTAAACTGTCGCTGGCTTTTCTGCCGCTGGCCACCCCCGTCAGCGATGCCAAAGTGCTGACCGGTCGCCAAAAACCGCTGACCGAAGTGGCGATTATCATCGCGGAAATTCACTCCCGGGATGGATTCACCGGCGTCGGCTTTAGCTACTCGAAACGTGCGGGCGGCCAGGGTATTTACGCTCACGCCAAAGAGATAGCCGATAATCTGCTTGGCGAAGATCCGAACGACATCGACAAGATCTACACCAAACTGCTGTGGGCCGGGGCTTCCGTCGGCCGGAGCGGCATGGCGGTACAAGCTATCTCCCCTATCGATATTGCCCTGTGGGATATGAAAGCCAAACGCGCCGGTCTACCGCTGGCCAAACTGCTGGGTTCACATCGTGATTCCGTGCAGTGCTACAACACTTCCGGCGGCTTCCTGCATACCCCCCTGGATCAGGTGTTGAAAAACGTGGCTATCTCCCGTGAAAACGGCATCGGCGGGATTAAACTGAAAGTCGGTCAGCCTAATACTGCCGAGGATATCCGTCGTCTGACGGCGGTGCGCGAAGTGCTGGGTGATGACTTCCCGCTGATGGTCGATGCCAACCAGCAGTGGGATCGCGAAACCGCCATCCGCATGGGGCGCAAAATGGAGCCGTTCAATCTGATCTGGATTGAGGAGCCGCTGGATGCCTATGACGTCGAAGGCCACGCGCAGCTGGCTGCCGCGCTGGATACGCCGATTGCCACCGGCGAGATGCTGACCAGCTTCCGCGAACATGAGCAATTGATCCTCGGCAACGCCAGCGACTTCGTGCAACCGGACGCCCCGCGCGTCGGTGGGATCTCCCCGTTCCTGAAAATAATGGATCTGGCCGCGAAGCACGGTCGCAAACTGGCTCCGCACTTTGCCATGGAGGTGCACCTGCATCTCGCCGCCGCCTACCCGCTGGAGCCATGGCTGGAGCACTTCGAGTGGCTGAACCCGCTGTTTAACGAGCAGCTAGAACTGCGCGATGGCCGGATGTGGGTTTCCGAACGCCATGGTCTGGGCTTCACCCTCAGCGAGCAGGCTCGCCGCTGGACCCAGCAAAGCTGCGAGTTTGGAAAACGCCCGTAATGACTTCTCCCGGATGACGGCGTCCACGCCTTATCCGGGCTACCGGTCCGCAGACCACTGAGAACCCGTAGCCCCGGTAAGCGCAGCGTCACCGGGAATAAACCTCTGACCCGCTGTACTCGCAATACACGAAATCCGTCAGCAAGCATCAAAGCGGCCTGAAAGATGACGTGTCTTCACAACCCTGCAAAGGAGTTGAATAACATGCAACAGCAAATAAAACGCAGCAACGTGCGTTACGGTATATTGGTTTTTTTATTTCTCGCGACCGTATTTAATTATGCTGACCGGGCCACCCTGTCCGTTGTCGCGCCGATGATGAGTAAAGAGTTAGGTTTTGACCCTGAAGCAATGGGCCTGGCCTTTTCGGTGTTTGGTATTTCCTACGTCATTATGCAAATCCCCGGCGGCTGGCTGCTGGATAAATATGGTTCGCGGTTGGTCTACGGCTGCGCGCTGATTGGCTGGTCGGTCGTCACTATGTTTCAGGGCACTGTTTATCTGTTTGCCAGTCCGCTGGTGGTGCTGGTGCTCCTGCGTCTGATGATGGGGGCCATTGAAGCACCCGCTTTTCCGGCCAACAGTCGCCTGAGCGTCCAGTGGTTCCCCAATAAAGAGCGTGGATTTGTCACCTCGGTCTATCAGGCCGCGCAGTATATTTCGCTGGGCATTATTACGCCGCTGATGACCATCATTCTGCATAATTTAAGCTGGCACTATGTTTTTTATTATATTGGCGCTATCGGGGTGGTGCTGGGAATATTCTGGCTGGTAAAAGTGAAGGATCCTTCACATCATCCTAAAATTAACCCGCAGGAGCTCGATTATATTCGTGAAGGCGGCGGCGTACCGGAATTAGGTAGCCAAAAAACGCCGCAAAAATTAACTCTCGCGCAGATTAAAAGCATCTGCGTCAATCGCATGATGATCGGGGTTTATATCGGCCAGTTCTGCGTCACATCGATTACCTGGTTCTTCCTCACCTGGTTTCCGACTTACCTCTACCAGGCCAAAGGCATGTCAATCCTCAAGGTCGGGTTTGTCGCCAGTATCCCGGCCATAGCTGGATTTATCGGCGGCCTGCTGGGCGGCGTATTTTCGGACTGGCTGCTGAAACGCGGTTACAGTCTGACCACCGCCCGTAAGCTCCCGGTGATCTGCGGCATGCTGCTCTCCTGCGTCATTGTCGTCGCCAACTACACCTCTTCGGAAGTGGTGGTGATCGCCGCCATGAGTCTGGCGTTCTTTGCCAAAGGTTTCGGGAACCTCGGCTGGTGCGTGCTGAGCGACACCTCGCCGAAAGAGATGCTCGGTATTGCCGGTGGCGTGTTCAATATGTGCGGCAACCTGGCGAGCATCATTACCCCGCTGGTCATCGGGGTGATCCTCGCCAACACCCACTCGTTTGATTACGCCATCCTCTACGTCGGTTCCATGGGCGTGCTTGGCCTGTTCTCCTATCTGTTTATCGTTGGGCCGCTGGATCGCTTGACGCTCACTCCGCGCACCGTTTGATTGAAGACCCTGGCGAGCATTCGCCTCCGCTGTTTCGCGTCGTACTCCGGCGAAACAGCGGTTTTTTAGTAGGTTATCCCCGGCGGGTTGACCACCGACTGCGCCACCGCCTCGCCCTGCTCTCCCCAGCGCGCCAGCACCTGCTGATATTCACCGCGGGCAATCGCCCCGTCGAGGGCTGCCTGCAGGGCAAAGACCAGGCCGTTGCCTTTTTTAGTGGTCGTCGCCACCCACGCTTTTTTCGGCCCCAGGCCCACCACCCGGGTCTGGCCGTTAAGGGCGGCCTTATAGGCTGCCACCGACTGCGGGCCGAAAAAGATATCCGCTCGCCCGGACTGGATATAGAGGTTGCCGGAGGCATCATCGGTCAGGTAGACCGGCTGGGCCTGCGGCCGTCCGGCGGCACGGTTGTCCTCATTCCAGCCCAGCAGGATCCGCTCCTGATTGGTGCCGGACCCGACGATCACTTTGCGCCCGGCGAGGTCGGCGGGTCCGTTTACCGCGGCGATGTCGCTGGTGGATTTCACCGAGAAGGCCAGGGAGTCCACCCGGTAAGTCGCAAAATCGAACTTCTCTTTGCGCTTCTCGGTCACCGCGATATTGATCAGCGCCACATCGTAGCGGCCGGAGGCGATGCCCAGCGGCCAGTCCTCCCACGCGGTGGGCACCAGCCTGAGCTTCAGGCCAAGGCTTCCGGCCAGCAGGCGGGCCATATCCGGGTCGCTGCCGATCCGCGTGCGGTTGTCGCTGGCCAGCAGCGCCAGCGGCGGCGAATTGAGCGCAGAGATCGCCACCGTTAGCGTCCCCGGCTCGACGAAGCGATAGCCCGGCGGAATTTTCGCTATCGCCTGCGGGTCGCGGGTGACCGGCAATGGCTGCTCATTGGCACGCAGATCCAGCGCCGCGTGAGCGCTCATGGCAAAAGCGCTGAGAACAAGGGTCATTAGCGCTCTGTTCATGACGGCAGCACCCTGGATAAAAACTGTCGGGTACGCGGATGCTGCGGATGGTTGAGTACCTCGTCGCTGCTGCCCTGCTCGACGATCCTGCCGTCGACCATAAACACCACCTGGTCGGCCACCTCGCGGGCAAAGCCTACCTCGTGGGTCACCACCACCAGGGTGGTACCGGAGCGCGCCAGCTTCTTGATGACATCCAGTACCTCGCCCACCAGCTCGGGATCCAGCGCCGAGGTGGGCTCATCAAACAGGATCACCCGCGGGTCCAGCGCCAGCGCCCGGGCAATCGCGATACGCTGCTGCTGGCCGCCGGAGAGATGCCGCGACCAGGCGTCGGCTTTATTGCGCAGGCCGACGACGTCCAGCAGCTCATAGGCGCGGGCAATGGCCTCTTTGCGCGTGACCTGCTTGTGGGCGATCGGCGCTTCTATCAGGTTCTCCAGCACCGTCAGGTGCGGAAACAGGTTAAAGTTCTGGAACACGTAGCCGACGTTGATCCGCTGGCGGAGGATCTCCTTCTCTTTCATCTCATACAGCTTGTCGCCTTTGCGGCGATAACCAATATAGTCGCCGTCAATCTGAATAAATCCCTCATCGACACGTTCGAGGTGATTGATGGTGCGCAGCAGCGTCGACTTGCCCGAGCCGGAAGGGCCGAGGATCACCGTCACCGTGCCCGGAGGGATCTCCAGCGACACATCGTCCAGCGCCTTGTGGCGGCCATAGTATTTGCTGACCCCGGTGATAGAGATATGGCCATTATGAGAGCTGGGCATGAACGGCCTCCTGCGGCTGTGGTTGACGTGCGGGTTGATTCAGACGACTGCTGCGGGCGCTGTTTACCGCCGAGCGGCGCTCGCTGCGCGCCAGGGCGCGTTCCACCAGATACTGAATGGCGGAGAGGACGCTGGTGATCGCCAGATACCAGGCGGCGCCAACCATCAACAGCGGGATCACCTCCTGGGTACGGTTGTAGATCATCTGGATGGTGTAGAACAGTTCCGGCATCGCCAGGACGTACACCATCGCCGTTCCCTTGGCCAGACTGATGATCTCATTGAAGCCGGAGGGCAGGATGGTGCGCAGCGCCTGCGGCAGAATAATGCGCAGCGTACGTCGCCAGGCGGGAAGCCCCAGTGCAGCGGCGGCTTCATACTGCCCATGGTCGACCCCCAAAAAGCCACCGCGAATGATCTCCGCGGTATAGGCGCTCTGCACCAGCGTCAGGCCCACCACCGCCGTGGAGAATTGCCCCAGCACGTTAATGGTCTGATAGCTGGCCCAGGTGACGCCGGTAAACGGGATCCCCAGCGACAGGGTGTCGTAGAGATAGGAAAAGTTGTACAGAATAATCAGCACCACAATCAGCGGCAGCGAGCGAAACAGCCAGATATAGCCCCAGGCGAGGCTGCTGAGCAGCCACGATGAGGATAAGCGGGCCAGCGCCAGCAGGCCGCCGAAGATCACGCTCAGCACCGTGCCGAGCAGGGTAAGGAGCAGGGTTTGCCCCAGCCCCTCGAGGATCACCGGGTCGAAGAACCAGCGGGCGAAGACGCCCCACTCCCAGCGCGGGTTAAAGGCCACCGACTGGATCACCACCGCCAGCACCAGCAGGGCGACCAGGGCCCCGACCACCCGCAGCGGATAGCGCGCCGGCACCACTTTTATTGTTTCAGATGAATGCATCATGCCTCCTCAAGCGCTGTGACTGAAGGCGCTCACCGCCAGCGCTTTAGTGAACCGCAGCCGGCCATCGTACGGCGGCTGACTGTACTCTTCCGGGTCTCGCGTGAGGTCAAACTGCGCCTCATATCCCTGGCTGAGATAGAGCTTTACCGCCTCCGGCTGACGGAAGCCAGTGGTCAGGTAGATATGGCTGTACCCGGCCAGCACCGCCCGCCGTTCCAGCTCCTGGACCACCTTCGCCGCCAGCCCCTGCTGGCGCAGACGGCGGTGCGTCCAGATACGTTTGATCTCCGCGGTGTGGCGATCTTTCGGTTTATAAGCGCCGGTGGCGATAATTTCTCCCTCACGCTCAAGGACGATAAACAGCCCCTGCGGCGGCAAATACCACTCAGTCAACTCCACTTCCGCATCGCGGGAAAAATAGTCGCCGTAGCGGGCGGCATATTCGGCAAACAGCCCGCTAATAATCGGCTGCAGCTCCGGTGCGTCCGGAGAAATATCGCGGAATGCTTCGCTCATCGCGCCTCCTGTCAGTCGCCCAGTCCGGGTGGGTTGATTTCTGATTGCGGAATACTCTCCACCCCTTCGCCCCAGCGGTTAAGCACTTTGGCGTAATCGCCGCTGGCGATAGCGCCGTTCAGCGCCGCCTGGACGGCATTCACCAGCCCGCTGTCTTTTTTCAGCGTCACCGCGATATGCGCCGCTTTCGGCCAGCCGCCATCGACGCTGCCCACCAGTTTGGTTTTGCCGGTCAGCGCCGCCTTCCACGCGCCTATCACGTTGGGGCCGAAAAAGGCGTCGGCGCGCCCGGTCTGCAGGGCCAGCGTCTGGGCGGCGTCATCCTTGGTGTAGACCGGGGTAAACGGCTTCAGCCCCTTCTTGACGTTCTCCGCGTTCCACGCCAGCAGGATCGCCTCCTGGTTAGTACCGGAGCCGACAATAATCTTCAGCCCGGCGATGTCCTCCGCCTTGTCAATTTTGCTCAGCGGACTGGTGCTTTTGACGTAGAAGCCCAGCGAATCTTTGCGGTAGGTGGCGAAATCGAACTTCTCTTTGCGCTCTTTGGTGACGGTAATATTGCTGATCGCGGCATCATATTTGCCGGAGATAACCCCCAGCGGCCAGTCTTCCCATGAAGTGGGAACCACGTTTACTTCCAGCCCGAGGCTCTCCGCCACCAGCCGGGCGATATCCGTCTCGCTACCGAGCAGGGTTTTATTGTCATCGGCGAAGACCGTCAGCGGCGGTGAGTTCAGGGCTGCCACCGCGACGGTGAATTTCCCCGGCACCGCCAGATGCAGATCTTTCGGCAACAGCGCAATGGCCTGTGGATTTTTCGCTGTGTGAATCGGCGTTTTGTTGGCCTCCAGGCTCACCCCGGTGCCATTGATCTTGACGTCCTGGGCCCACGACGAGGCGCTAAATGCCAACGCGACGGCCAGCAAGAGTGTTGTTTTCTGCATAGCGTGATTCTCTTTTATTATTTTTGGAATTGGTTAGCAGGTAGCGCCAGACCCAGACTTTCCCGCAGGGTGGTGCCCGGATAGTCGCGACGGAACAGGCCGCGCGCCTGTAACAGCGGAACCACCTCATCCACAAAGCGCGGGAAGGTTTCCGGCGTGCCGCCCTGAATAATGAAACCGTCCGCCGCGTGCTGTTCGAACCACAATTGCAGGCCATCGGCGACATCGCTGGCGGTGCCGGTAAAGCGCGGACGCGGACTCGCTGCCTCCAGGGCCACCTGGCGCAGGGTTAATCCCCGCTCGCGGGCGTGACGTTTAATCTCGTCGGTGGTGCTGCGGAAGCTGTTTTGTCCCAAATCGCCAATATCCGGGAACGGTTCATCAAGCGGATACTGCGAAAAATCATGATGTTCGAAATACCGCCCCAGATAATTCAGCGCATCCTCGATGGAAACCAGCGCCGCGGTAGTCTGGTACTGACGTTCCGCATCCTCGGCGTCATCCCCGACGATGACGCTGACGCCCTGGAAGATATGCAGTTGGTCCGGGGTGCGCTGATATGCGCTGAGTTGGCTTTTGACATCCTGATAAAATGCCTGCGCCTCGGCCAGCGATTCCTGATGGGTAAAAATGGCATCGGCGTGGCGTGCAGCTAATTTCTTACCATCGTCCGACGCGCCGGCCTGGAAAATAATCGGCCGTCCCTGCGGCGTGCGGGCAATATTTAGCGGCCCGGCCACTTTAAAGAAATCGCCATGGTGATCGAGCGTATGCAGTTTATTTTTATCAAAAAACTGGCCAGTCTCCTTATTGCGCACAAAGGCGTCTTCTTCCCATGAATCCCATAAGCCTTTCACCACCTGCAGATATTCATCGGCAATGCGATAGCGCAGCGCATGATCCGGATGCTGGGCCCGGGAGAAGTTTTTCGCCGACCCTTCCAGCGGCGAAGTGACCACGTTCCACCCCGCCCGTCCCTGGCTTAAATGGTCGAGGCTGGCGAACTGACGGGCGGTAGTAAACGGCTCGCTGTACGACGTCGATAAGGTCCCCACCAGTCCCAGACGCCGGGTGACCGCGGCCAGCGCGGAAAGTACCGTTAAAGGTTCGAAGCGATTTAAAAAATGGGGAATCGATTTTTCATTGATATATAACCCGTCGGCGACAAAAATAAAATCCAGCTTCCCCTCTTCCGCTTTTAACGCCGTCTGCGTGACAAAGTTAAAATTAATACTGGCGTCCGCCTGCGCCGCCGGATGACGCCAGGCGGACATATTTCCCGATGCGCCATGTAATATCGTTCCCAGACGCAATTGTCGATTTTCAGACATAGCTACCCCTTCCCCTGTCATCCATTAAATGTGTTGTAATGCCTGTTCCGCCAGCTGAGCGAAATAGTGTGCTGCGGGCGCAATAAGCCGTTCGTCCGGATTAAATGCCGGATGGTGCAGACCATATTCGCTGGCGCTGCCGATGCTGACGAACGCCCCGGGAATATGCTGAAGATAGACCGCAAAATCTTCGCCACCGAGATGCAGATCGGCGTGATGGGTGCGGTACCCGGCCTGGGCCGCCACGTCGCTGGCGAAGTCGGCCCAGCGGGCGTCATTGACCAGCGCCGTCGGGCCGGCATACCAGAAGACGTCAATCTGTGCGCCAAAGGCGCTGGCGAAACCGGCCGCGATCTCGCTGACCCGGGCCTTGACCCGCTGCTGCACTTCACTGCTGTGAGTGCGCAGTGTTCCTTCCAGCTCGACGCTCTCCGGCAGCACGTTCCAGGTATTGCCTCCCTGGATCCGCGTCACGCTGAGCACCACCGAGTCGAGGGTGTTCACTTCCCGGCTGGCCACGCTCTGCAGCACCGTCACCAGTTGGCTGGCCAGCAGGATCGCATCCTTTCCTTCATGTGGGCGGGCGGCATGCGCCCCCTTCCCGGTCACTTTGAAGACGAAGCAGTCGACGTTGGCGTAGAACGCGCCGCCGCGGGTGGCAAATTCGCCCACCGGCAGGCCGGGCTCATTGTGCATGCCAAAGATCGCCGACACGTCCTCCAGCGCCCCGGCGCGGATCAGGGTTTTCGCGCCGCCAAAATTTTCCTCCGCCGGCTGAAACAGGATCCGTACCCGCCCCGGGAGTTCCGCTTCCCGCTCCTTCAGCAGCAGCGCCGCCCCCAGCATCACGCTGGTGTGAATATCATGGCCGCAGGCATGCATCACCCCTTCATTTTGCGAGCGGTAAGGCAGACCGGTCGCCTCCTCGATGGGCAACGCGTCGATGTCCGCCCGCAGGGCAACCACCTTGTCGCCGCTGCCGACTTCGGCGACCAGCCCGGTTTTCAGATCGAAGGGCAGCAGAGTCAGCCCGCCGCTCTGCAGCCAGTCGCGGATCCGCGCGGTGGTGGCTACCTCCTGCAGGGAGAGCTCCGGGTTCTGGTGCAGCTCGCGCCGCCAGCTAATCAGTTGTTGTTCAAAGGACATTCAGCACCTCCTTGCCGTAGTGAGCCTGCGCCAGCAGGCGCAGGGAGTGCAGGCGCGCTGGCCCGTCGCTAATAGGGGTATCAATGATGAGTTCATCCAGCTGATCTTCCGCCTGCAGCGCGTCAAGCCGGGCTTTAACCTGTTCGGGAGTACCGGAGATCAGTGAGGATTCGCGGCGGTGGATGCGTGTCGGCCGGCTGCCAGCCTGGCGGGCAAAGGCGACGGCCTGAGCCTCACTGCCGACGGTCACCCGCTGGCCGTTCTCCAGCTCGACGCCCCACACCTCGACCTGCTGCGCCAGCGCGGCGGCGGTGGCCGGATCGTCAGCCACCACCACCTGCACGGCGACGATCGCCTCACGCGGGCTGAGCTCGCGCCAGCGGTTGATCACCGTGCGGCGCAGCGCGCTGTCGCCATTGAGATGGGCCGCAAACACGAAGTTCCAGTCAAGACGGGCGGCCAGTTCCGCACTCTCCAGGCTGGCGCCGAGCAGAAATCCGTCGGCCCGGCGCGGCGGGATCGGCGTGGCGCGCAGGCTCTCCTCTCCCCCTGGCTCAGTCAGTGACAGCCAGTTATCCAGCTGCGCCAGCTGATCGGCAAAGGTCCCTTTCTCCTCCTGATGCAGGCCCTGCTGCAGGGCGCGGGTGGAGAGCGGCAGGCCGCCAGGCGCCTTGCCCACCCCGAGATCGATGCGACCCGGCGCGAGGGCAGCCAGCAGGTTAAAGTTTTCCGCGACTTTATAGGGGCTGTAGTGCTGGAGCATGACGCCGCCGGACCCAAGACGAATGCGCCGGGTGTGGCCCAGCAGCCAGGCGATAACCAGCTCCGGCGAGGGGCTCGCCAGCTGATCGGTATTGTGGTGTTCGGCGACCCAGAAGCGGTGATAGCCCCAGGCTTCGGCGTGTTGCGCCAGCGTTAATGTACGCGCCAGCGCCTGCGCGGCGGTTTCCCCGGCGGCAAGCGGACTTTTATCCAGGATACTGATTCGATAAGACATTTCGCAGGCTCATATGAAAGTACGTGCCTGCATTATTAAAATCTCAGCTAACTATTGAGAAACAATTAATTCACATGTGTACTGCTGAAAATTAGATATGCCCGCCTGGCCGCTGCGCTTCCAGCTCGCGGAGCAGCGCCTCAGCCTGCCGCGGACTGCGCACCCGGACGAAGCGAATATGACGATATTGCGGATCCTGCATGTCGGCCAGATAGCGTCGGCGATTCTGCCGCCAGGTTTTCAGCGTCCAGAGGATAATGGATTCCCGGCTGCAGAACGAACGGCGAAAGCTCTCGCGGTTGCCCGTGCCCGGCCACAGCTCCTGATGCCGCCACGCCCGGCTCGCCGCCCGCCACACCGCCTGGCGCAGCGTCCGCCAGAGGCTATAGTCGACCCAGATCACCAGATCCACCTCACGCCATTTGACGCTGCGGCTGCGATTGTAATTGCCATCCAGCACCCAGCCCGGCGAGGCCGTAGCGGCGGCAATAGCGGCGAAAAACGCCTCATCCGGCGTGCCCTGCCAGTTCGGCCGCCAGTACAGGCGATCGAGCTCGATCCAGGGTAGTCCCAGCCTGTGCGCCAGGCGCCGGGCCAGAGTGGATTTGCCTGAGCCGCTGGTGCCGACCACGTTGATGTTCATCTCTGTTTCTCCCTGGTAGCCAAACGAATACTTATTTCAATGTTAAATGGCGTATATAGTAGTGATGTTTATCAATGATAAAAGGTGTTTTCAGGATGAACCCCTATGAAGCCCGCTACAGACAACTGTTAGCCAACGGAGCCAGCGCCTGGGCGGGTGATGGTTTTGCCAGGGCAAAGATACAACAAGAAAAAACATTTCATTGGCTGGATGCCCATGGCTATTTACCCGCTCCCGGCGCGCCGGTACTTGAACTGGGATGTGGCAATGGTGCCATGGCTGCCCAGTATCTGGCGGAAAGAGGCTATGCCGTATCGGGTGTTGATGTGTCCGAAACGGCGATCCGCTGGGCAGAAGACCGTTTTCAGCAAGCGGGTCTGGACGCCACATTTTTCGTCGGCAACGTCTGTCATCTTTCTCAATGTGAGGATGCCCAGTTTGCCTTAATCATTGATGGCAGCTGTCTACATTGTCTGCTGGAAGATGAGCGTCGCCGTTTTTTCGCCGAGGCGAGAAGATTGCTGAAACCCGCAGGCCGGCTGGTGATCGGCTCGATGTGCGGGCTTCCTCGTTATGCTGAAGACCTCGCCACTTACGATCCTGTCAAGCATCATCTCCTGAAAGAGGGGCAGCCCTGGCGTACGCTTAAACCCCTCCCGGCTTTACTGAATGAGATACAGCAGGCGCAGTTTAGCGTCCTTGCCACCGATGTTAAGCACAATGCCTGGTGGGATCATGCCACCATCGTTTGTTCGGCAAACGGGCCGTCGGCTGATCCTCAGGAGAGTTAATTTCAGGCTGACCGCGCCATCTGTTATGCAGCGCCAGTGAAGATGGCGCTGCCGCCAACAAAGCAGTCTTTATCCAGCGTCAGGCTGGCGATTTTATGCACCGGGCCACGCATACGGACCTGAAAATCCGCGTCGAAGGTGATGTGCAGCTGACCACCAGGCATGTTGACATCCACCCGATCGTCCACCTTCCCTAACCGGCGCATCGCGCTGGCAGCCGCGCAACTGCTGCTCCCGGAGGCCATCGTGAACCCGGCGCCCCGCTCCCAGATACCAATCTTTAGCGTATGGCGATCGATAACTTCCACGAACTGGACATTGGTGCGTTTGGGGAACAAGGAATGGTTTTCGATTTGCGGCCCTAAACGATGAACCTGCGCCAGGTCGAGCTTATCGACGAGAACAACGCAGTGGGGATTGCCCATGGAGACCAGCACGACGGACAGGGTTTCATCCGCCAGCGGCAAAGGATAATTCACCGCCTCAGGCAAATTCACTAAGGCGGGCAGCGCCGCCGGATTGAAATTCGCCCGCCCCATGTCGACGCTAATCTGATGAACATCGCCATGCACAGTGCAATAAACGTCACCGCCCGCCGTGTGTACCAGAAAGGGCTCATGGCCAACACGACCGATATCAAAAAGATAACGCGCATAGATCCGTAGCCCGTTACCGCTTTTCTCCGCCTCAGAGCCGTCCGGATTGATAATACGCAGTGTGGGATTGATCTGATCGCCGCTGTCGATCAGCAGACCATCCGATCCCACGCCATAGTGGCGATGGCACAGAATTTGAATATGCTCGTTGCTCAACTGTTCGGCAACGTCGCGATGGCATACCAGGTAATCATTACCCAGCCCGTGATATTTATGAAAGTGTAAGGGTGTCATTGTGTGGGTTCGCCTGGCGCTGCAGTTTTTTGGACATCTTACATTACATTCACCGTCTTGATGAATTAAACCCTGCGTTGTTAACCGTCGTGATCATTCTGCTCCACTGCGTCCGGCTATCAGACTGGCGCCTCCCCTCCGTCGGGCTTACACTCTGCGTACCTGTGAGCGGTATTCATCAATCCGGAAAGATTATGCTAAAAGAAAACGTAAACGATCTGCTCTCCTTTATGGTGGTAGCGCGTGAGCGCAGCTTTACCCGCGCAGCGGCCCAGCTCGGCGTGTCGCAGTCGGCGCTCAGCCATGCCATGCGCCATCTCGAAGCGCGTCTCGATGTGCGGCTGCTGACCCGCACCACCCGCAGCGTGGTACCGACCGAGGCGGGTGCGCGACTCATTCAGCGCCTCGGTCCGCATCTGGAGGAGATGGAGCGGGCGCTGACCGCGCTGCGCGATACGCGCGAACGCCCGGCGGGCAACCTGCGCATCACCGCCGGGGAGCATGCCACCAGTACTGTACTCTGGCCGGCGCTAAAGCCATTTATGCTGCAATATCCGGATATTAACATCGAAATCACTGTTGATAATGGCCTCACGGATATCGTGGATGGCCGGTTTGATGCCGGGGTGCGACTCGGCGAACAGGTGGCGAAAGAGATGATTGCCGTGCGCATTGCCCCGGATATGCGGATGGCGGTAGTGGGTTCGCCAGCCTATCTGCAGCAGGCCGGTACGCCGCAGACGCCCTGGGATCTTGCGCAGCATCGCTGCATCAATCTGCGCCTGCCGACACGAGGTGGACTTTACGCCTGGGAGTTTGCCCGCGACGGCCGGGATATCCAGGTCCGGGTGGAGGGGCAAGTGATCCTCAACAGCCTGCCGCAGCGCATCGATGCGGCGGAGGCGGGCCTCGGTCTGGCCTACGTTCCGGATGACTGCGTGGCGGAGGCCTTAGCCAGTGGCCGGCTGGTGCAAGTGCTGGCGGACTGGACCCCCACCTTCCCCGGCTACCATCTCTACTACCCCAGTCGACGCCAGCATACCAGCGCTTTCACTCTGTTGCTGGAAACTCTGCGACGCTGATCTCATTGATAAATCTGTCAAATGCTATCGGTAAATGTTTTAGGTGCGTAACTATTACGTTACGTGTAGGATTCAGCGCCATGTCTGAGCTTATCTCCTACGTCAGAATGATGAGAAAGCCAGCATAATGTGCCAGCCGTCATCCACTCCGGCTGCAAACATGGGCATTGACAGGAAACTGATACATCAATGAATACGAAACACGACACTGCAGCGGAGCACCATGCTGCGAAACGCCACTGGCTCAACTCACATGAAGCGGGTTATCACAAAGCGATGGGCAACCGTCAGGTACAGATGATCGCCATCGGCGGCGCTATCGGTACCGGTTTGTTCCTCGGCGCCGGGGCACGTTTACAAATGGCAGGGCCAGCGCTCGCCCTGGTCTATCTGGTCTGCGGCATCTTCTCCTTCTTTATTCTTCGCGCCCTCGGCGAACTGGTTCTCCACCGCCCCTCGAGCGGCAGCTTCGTCTCCTATGCCAGGGAATTCCTCGGTGAAAAGGCCGCTTACGTGGCCGGCTGGATGTACTTCGTTAACTGGGCCATGACCGGGATCGTCGATATCACCGCCGTGGCGCTGTATATGCACTACTGGGGCGCGTTTGGCGATGTGCCACAGTGGGTCTTCGCCCTCGGCGCGCTGGCGATCGTCGGTACCATGAACATGATCGGCGTAAAATGGTTCGCCGAGATGGAGTTCTGGTTCGCGCTGGTCAAAGTGCTGGCGATTGTTGCGTTCCTCGTGGTCGGCACCATTTTCCTCGGCTCCGGTAAGCCGCTGGACGGCAATGCCACCGGCTTCCATCTGATCACCGATAACGGCGGCTTCTTCCCTCACGGCCTTCTGCCGGCGCTGGTGCTGGTGCAGGGCGTGGTCTTTGCCTTCGCCTCCATTGAACTGGTGGGCACCGCGGCCGGTGAGTGTAAAGATCCGGAGTCGATGGTACCGAAGGCCATCAACAGCGTGATCTGGCGTATCGGCCTGTTCTACGTCGGTTCGGTGGTGCTGCTGGTGCTGCTCCTGCCGTGGACCGCCTACCAGGCAGGACAGAGCCCGTTCGTCACCTTCTTCTCCAAACTGGGCGTACCGTATATCGGCAGCGTAATGAACATCGTGGTGTTAACCGCCGCCCTCTCCAGCCTCAACTCCGGCCTCTACAGCACCGGACGTATCCTGCGCTCCATGTCGATGGGGGGCTCCGCGCCGAAGTTTATGTCGAAGATGAGCCGTCACCACGTCCCTTACGCCGGGATCCTGGCGACGCTGGGGGTGTATGTGGTGGGGGTGTTCCTCAACTATCTGGTGCCGTCGCAGGTGTTTGAGATCGTGCTGAACGTCGCGTCGCTGGGGATCATTGCTTCCTGGGGCTTTATCGTGGTGTGTCAGATGCGTCTGCGCAAAGCGATCAAGGAAGGAAAAGCGGCGAAGGTGAGCTTCAGAATGCCGGGGGCGCCATTCACCTCCTGGCTGACGCTGCTGTTCCTGTTCAGTGTGCTGGTGCTGATGGCCTTCGATTATCCGAACGGCACTTACACCATTGGCTCAATTCCACTGCTGGCGGTGCTGCTGGTAGCTGGCTGGTTTGGCGTGCGTAAACGCGTGCATGCGATCCACAGTACGGCGCCGACGCTCAGGAAGTAACTGGCAGGACTCCCGGTTTGCCCGCGACGGACAAACCGGGAGGTCAGGATTTAGTTATCCTCAACCAGCTGCGACACGTCGCTACTGTTAATTTCCCGCTTATTACCAGACTCATCGATATAGCTGGTCATCCCCGTTTCTTTATCCAGCTGCGGCTTGCCGTGGGTGACGATCGTCTGACCGCTTTTGGTGGTCATAACGTAGTTGGACGAACAGCCTGCCAGCAGCGCCAGCATCGCACCGGCGCAAATCACCATAAATGGCTTTTTCATTTTATCTCCACTGATTACCACTGCCCGCGCAAGGCGGGAAAGCGTTAAGTGTATAACCATCTGGTTTATCAGGCCAATACGCGTTTGTAACAGAGGGTGAGGTGCCGGGCGGCATGCGGGGCGCGACCTTGACCGATCGTCGTCGCCCCGGGCATCTTACAGCGCGATGCGGATCACGTCGTCCGGCGCGGTGGCCTCTTTCTCACGGCTGGAAGCCTGTTTCACGCTGACATACAGCGTTTTGCCGTCATCAGAGAGCGCCAGGCTGTTGGGGTGAGTCGGCGTTTTAAAGGTCTTCACGATCTTGTAGCGCTTACCGTCGATAACGCTGACTTCCCCGGCCTTACGGTGCGTCACATAGGCTTCATTACGCGTCGGGTTAAACAGCACCGCCAGCGATTCCGGCGCGGCGATTTTCTCCAGCACCTTACCATCGCGGGTATCGACCACCAGCACTTCCGGCTGCTTGCTGTCGGTAATAAAGGCGCGGTGACCGGCGGTATCAAGGCTCAGGTTTAAGTAGAAATGCGCTTTGCCGTCATCCTGCAATTTTTTGCGCGACACAATGGTGTTGCTCTCGCTGTCGATGGTCAGCAGTTCGCCGTCGGCATTGGTGGTATAGAGGCGTTTCGCCTGCGGATCGATCGCCAGACCCGTCGCCATTGCCCCGGTGCCGGTAATAGTGGTTTTCAGCTTCAGGGTCGCGCCATCTACCACCCAAATCACGCTCTCTTTGCCCAGACCGGTAATGTAGACCGTGTTGGTCTGCTCATTGACCGCCAGCTCGCGCGGTTGCAGTGGGCGTACGGTTTCACTGCGCTGACGCTCGTCCAGCACCAGACGCCCTTTCACGGCGCCGGTTTTGGCGTCAATGGCGGTGACGGTGCTGTCGACGGTATTGCCAAACCACAGCGTGCCGGTGGCATGGTTGATAGCAGCGCCGAACGGCTTCAGATCGTTGTGAATAATCTGCGTCACGTCCAGGGTGGTGGGGTCAAGACGATAAACAATACCGCCCTTGTCCAGTGAGCGACTCTGCGACGTGGCGACCCATAACGCGTTCTCCTGCTGGCTGTAGGCCATTTCGTAGGCCCCTTTCCCGACGGCCTTACGCAGCATCTCATCCGCAGCGTGGGCGCTAAAGCTACCTGCCAGCAGCAGAGAGGTGAATAACAGTGAATGGCGCAGACGCGGCGCGGCAAAATGACGTAGTGACATGACGACTCCCTTTGATAAACCAGTATGTGCTGACCCGACATCGCTTCCGGCGGTAAAGTCCTGGCTTTACCCTTATTTTTGAATGCGAATAGTAATCATTATTTATCTCAAAGTGGAGCGCTAATTGTTGTTGTTCGGTAAATTCATCAGCAAGAAGCACTATCCGTTAACCAACGGCGGTTAATAATTTTCAAATGTTTTACAAACGGGGTAACATATCTACATATGTTCCATTTGGTTCGTCTCCCGAGTACTATCGATGAAAATCCTGTCCGTGCGTCACGCCGCCCTGCCGGCGCTGCTGCTACCGCTGATTGCCGCGGCCCAGACCGCTGATGAACAAACCATGGTGGTGACCGCCGCGCCAACCACTGTTTCTGAACTGGATACCCCCGCTGCCGTCAGCGTGGTCAATGGGGATGAAATGCGCCAGGCCGCCCCGCGCGTCAATCTCTCTGAATCACTGGGCGCCGTACCGGGCCTGCAGGTGCAGAACCGGCAAAACTATGCCCAGGATCTGCAACTGTCGATTCGTGGCTTTGGCTCTCGCTCCACCTATGGCGTGCGCGGGCTACGCATCTATGTCGATGGTATTCCGGCGACCATGCCAGACGGCCAGGGGCAGACCTCGAATATCGATATTGGCAGCGTCGACACCATTGAGGTGCTGCGCGGCCCCTTCTCTGCCCTGTACGGTAACTCGTCCGGCGGGGTGATCAACGTCACCAGCCAGACCGGCACCCAGCCGCCCACCGTGGAAGCCAGCAGCTACTATGGCAGCTTCGGTACCTGGCACTACGGGATGAAGGCCACTGGCGCCGTTGGCGACGGCAGCCATGCAGGCGATGTGGATTACACGGTCTCGACCAACCGCTTCACCACTCATGGCTATCGCGATCACAGCGGCGCACGCAAAAATCTGGCGAACGCCCGACTGGGGGTGCGCATCAACGATGTCAGTAAGCTGACGCTGCTGCTGAACAGCGTGGATATCAAAGCCAATGACGCCGGCGGCTTAACCGCCGACGAATGGCGCGATAACCCGCGCCAGTCGCCGCGCGGCGACCAGTATAATACCCGCAAGAATACCCGGCAGACCCAGGCCGGCCTGCGCTACGAGCGCCAGCTGAGCGCCCAGGACGATCTCAGCGTCATGATGTACGCCGGTGAACGTGAAACCACGCAGTTCCAGTCGATCCCGCGCGCGCCGCAGCTGAAACCGAGCCATGCCGGCGGGGTGATCGACCTCACCCGTCACTACCAGGGAATCGATACCCGCCTGACCCATCGCGGAGAGCTGCTGGTGCCCGTCACCCTGACCGCCGGTCTCGATTACGAGAACATGAGCGAGCGCCGTAAAGGGTATGAAAACTTTGTGATGGTCAACGGCGCGCCGCAGTATGGCGAACAGGGTGCGCTGCGCCGTAACGAACGCAACCTGATGTGGAACGTCGACCCCTACCTGCAGACCCAGTGGCAGTTAACGGACAAACTCTCGCTCGATGCCGGGGTTCGCTACAGCTCAGTATGGTTCGACTCGAATGACTACTACATCACCCCAGGCAATGGCGATGACAGCGGTGATGCCAGCTATCACAAGTGGCTGCCTGCAGGCTCGCTGAAGTATGCTCTGACCGACGCGTGGAACGTCTACCTCTCCGCTGGCCGCGGCTTCGAGACGCCGACCATTAACGAGCTGTCATACCGCTCCGATAACCAGAGCGGCCTTAATTTCGGCCTGAAGCCCTCCACCAACGACACAGTGGAGATCGGCAGTAAGACGCGGATCGGCAATGGGCTGCTCACCGCCGCCCTGTTCCAGACCAATACCGATAATGAGATCGTGGTCGACAGCAGCAGCGGCGGGCGCACCAGCTATAAAAACGCCGGCAAAACCCGTCGTCAGGGGATGGAGCTGGGGCTGGATCAGCAGTTTGGCGAGAGCTGGCGTCTGAAGGCGGCCTGGACCTGGCTGGACGCGACCTATCGCACCAACGTCTGCGACGACGCCAGCTGCAACGGCAACCGCATTCCGGGGATCGCACGCAATATGGGCTACGCCTCCTTTGGCTATCAGCCGGAGCAGGGCTGGTACGCCGGCAGCGATATTCGCTACATGAGCGACATCATGGCCAATGACGAAAACACGGCTAAAGCGCCTTCCTGGACGGTGGTTGGCCTGACGACCGGCTATAAATGGAGCTACGGCAGGATGGACATGGATCTGTTCGGCCGGGTCGACAACCTGTTCGACCGGGAGTACGTCGGGTCCGTTATCGTTAATGAGTCCAACGGGCGCTACTACGAGCCTGCTCCCGGACGCAACTACGGCATCGGCCTGAACCTCGCCTGGCGCTTCGAATAGCACGCCCCTTCCCCGCCGGCGGTGATTGGCGGGGAAGGCTTAACGATGTGGCGTTTTCCCCACGGACGCGGGTTAAAGCAGATTTCGCAGGGATAACTCGAAAATGATCTTTTCCGCCTGGCAGGAGAAAGCGATGGAGAGGTCGAGTTTAACCTCGTCGCCAGCGGCGGCGATGGTGTAATCGACCTGCGGCGGTTCACTGGCCGGCGCCGCGGCGGCAGCACGTTCGCGCACGGCGGCTACGGTGGATTCCGCTTCTTCGCGGCTCGGGAACATTTTCTCAGCCCGGTAGACGCAGTCCTCGTTATCAATGATGGTACCGACATCAATGGCGCAGCCTTTGGTGCTGCATTTATCTACTACATCTTTCATCGTAATAACCTCTCGAGTTTTCTTAAGGATAAGAATCCGCTCACCGAAAAGCAAACCATTAATATCCGTAAGGATTAGCAATTTTTCTATTATATCGCGCCGCGGCGGGCGCCAGCTTGCGCCATCGCAAGGTGAGGCAATATGACTGCCGACGATCGCCTGACGATACGCGATGCCATCGCAGCAATCGTGGCCTCCATCACACTATTCTGTACACCATCTCGTCTGCCTCGCCTCACAGCGTTAGTCTGGTCACAGAACAACGCCAATAAGGAGCTGCTATGGCACTGCCGATGATGATTGATTGCGATCCGGGACATGATGACGCGATCGCCCTGGTCCTCGCCCTCGCCTCTCCGGAGCTGGAGGTGAAAGCCGTCACCGCTTCCGCGGGCAACCAGACCCCGGAGAAGACCCTGCGCAACGTGCTGCGTATGCTGACGCTGCTGAACCGGCCGGATATCCCGGTGGCCGGCGGCGCGTGGAAGCCGTTGATGCGCGATCTGATCATCGCCGATAACGTGCACGGCGAGAGCGGACTGGATGGCCCGAGCCTGCCGGAACCAACCTTTGCCCCGCAGAACTGCACCGCCGTCGAGCTGATGGCCAGGGTGCTGCGGGAAAGCCAGGAGCCGGTGACTCTGGTGGCCACCGGGCCGCAGACTAACGTGGCGTTGCTGCTCGCCAGCCACCCGGAGCTGCACGCGAAAATCGCCCGCATCGTGATCATGGGGGGCGCAATGGGGCTGGGCAACTGGCAGCCGGCGGCGGAGTTTAATATTTTCGTCGATCCGCAGGCCGCGGAAATGGTCTTTCAGTCCGGGATCCCGGTGGTGATGGCGGGCCTTGACGTCACCCATAAGGCGCAAATCCTTCCTGCCGATATCGAGCGATTCCGCCAGATTGGCAATCCGGTGTCGTCCATTGTCGCCGAGCTGCTCGACTTCTTTATGGCCTACCACAAGGATGAAAAGTGGGGCTTCGACGGCGCGCCGCTGCACGATCCCTGCACCATCGCCTGGCTCCTCAAGCCGGAGATCTTTACCACTATCGAACGCTGGGTCGGCGTGGAAACGGAAGGAAAATATACCCAGGGGATGACGGTGGTCGATTACTACCATCTGACCGGCAATCGGCCCAATACTACCCTGATGCTGGATGTCGACCGTGAAGCCTTTGTCGATCTGCTCGCCCAGCGGTTAGCTTTTTACGCCTGACACGTCTCCCATGCCCCTTTTCCCTCACGGGAAAAGGGGCAGAGTAAGTCGGATCCGCCGGACTAGTCGTCCGCCGCGACGCGGATCACCACCTTACCGAAGTTCTCACCTTTTAACAGGCCGATCAGCGCCTGCGGCGCCTGATCCAGACCGTCGATCAGCTGTTCGCGATATTTAATTTTCCCCTCTTGCACCCAGCGCCCCATCTGCTGCTGGAATTCCGCGATCCGATGCCCGTAATCCTGGCCGATAATAAAGCCCTGCATCCGGATGCGCTTCTTGAGGATGGTCGCCATCAGCAGCGGCAGACGATCCGGTCCGTCTGGCAAACCGGTGGCGTTATAGCCGCTTACCAGCCCGCAGACCGGTACCCGCGCTGCGGTATTCAGCAGCGGCAGCACCGCGTCAAAAACCTTGCCGCCGACGTTTTCGTAGTAAACGTCAATGCCCTGCGGGCAGGCCTGGGCCAGCTGTTCGGCAAAATCATCCGCACGATGGTCAAGGCAGACATCAAAGCCTAACGTCTCAACCGCATACCGACACTTCTCCGCGCCTCCAGCGATGCCGACGGTGCGGCAGCCCTTAATTTTGCCGATCTGTCCGACCGTGGCGCCAACCGGCCCGGTCGCCGCAGCGACCACCAGCGTTTCGCCCGCCTTCGGCTGGCCGATGTCCAGCAATCCCATGTAGGCGGTGAAGCCCGGCATCCCCAGAACTCCCAGCGACCAGGACGGGTGTTTCGGGTCGTCACCCAGCTTCACCAGTCCGTTGCCGTCGGAGAGTTCATAATCCTGCCAGCCGCTGTAGCCCAGCACCCAGTCGCCGGGTTGATAATCGGCATGATTTGAGCTGACCACGCGACTCACGGTCCCTCCTACCATCACCGCGCCAATGGCCACCGGTGGCGAATAAGAAGGCGCATCGCTCATGCGCCCGCGCATATAGGGATCGAGCGATAAATAAACGGTACGCAGCAGAACCTGCCCCGGCCCCGGCGTCGGCACCTCGCTCTCTTCCAGGCGGAAATTCTCTGCCGTCGGTTCACCATGGGGGCGGGAAGCCAGTACCCAGCGGCGATGGCGTTGCGGTTGATCTGTCATAGCAAACTCCTCTTGTTAGCAGACAGTACTGAGGCTAGCTGCTTTATGCGCAACGTGCTTTACCATTAAGAGCCGGATGGCGATTGATTAAGGCGAACCACCAGATAGACGCAGGTCTCCGCGGATTCATTGATAAAGCGACAATCGTTGGGCGGGCCAAGCTCCAGACAATCCCCCTTCTGCATCTCATGACGGGTAGTCCCTTCGACAAACACCAGCTCGCCCTGCTGCAGCCAGATCAGCTGGCGGGCGAGCGCATAGGAAGAGGCCGGCATGGGCACATCGCTGCCGGGCGGCAGCTCAATCTGCACCAGATCGATCGGCAGATCGCTGCGCGGCGAGACGTGGCGGCGGAGATAGTGGCTTTGCGGGTCGTGCCACACCGGCTGGCTGGCAAAGCGCAGCAGCTTACCCTCCTGCATTTCCGCCCGGGCGATCAGCGTCGACATACTGATGCCGAAGGCGCCGGAAAGACGGCCCAGCATCGAGGCCGTCGGGCTGCTTTCGCCGCGCTCGATTTTATGGATCATCGCCCGCGAGGCGCCGGCCCGTTCGGCAAGGTCGTTCAGCGACCAACCGCGGGACTCACGCTCGATGCGGATGCGCGCACTGATGCGCTGATTGAGGTTGTCTTCTATAGTATTCATAACGTAATACTATAGTGTGCACCCACCCATTACACAACTGCCCGTCGGGCCGCGTGCTTACCGGGTCATCCGTAAAAATTATGCGGAAAACGGATGACAGCGCGATGTTCATTATTGTAATAATATCGTACTACTATAGTGTACAAAAAACTGAGGTTTGCTATGTCCATCCGCCCTGCCATTAAAGACGACTGTGCAGCGATCGCCGAAATCTATAACCACGCCGTCGTGCATACCGCCGCTATCTGGAATGATAAAACCGTGGATACCGACAACCGTATCGCGTGGTTTGAAGCCCGCCAGCTGGCCGGCTTTCCGGTGCTGGTGAACGAGGAAAACGGCGTCATCACCGGCTATTCCTCGTTTGGCGACTGGCGCGCGTTTGACGGTTTCCGCCACACCGTGGAGCATTCGGTGTACGTTCACCCCGATCATCAGGGGAAAGGGCTGGGTCGCAAACTGCTGGTTGCGCTGATCGCCGAAGCGCGTCGGCTGAATAAACATGTGATGGTCGCCGGTATTGAATCGCAGAACCACGCTTCGCTGCATCTGCATGAAACGCTGGGCTTTATCACCACCGGGCAGATGCCGCAGGTAGGAACCAAATTTGGTCGCTGGCTGGATCTCACCTTTATGCAGCTGCAGCTGGATGAGCGTCAGGACCCGGACGGCAAGGCATGAATGCGTCGCTCACCCTCGCCTGTCTGGTTGCCGCCGGCGTTGGTCTCGTGGTGCAGAATACCCTGATGGTGCGCATCACCCAGTCGGCGTCGACGATCCTTATCGCCATGCTGCTCAATTCGCTGGTGGGAATTGTTATTTTCGTGACGATGTTACTGCTGCGCCAGGGCGTCGCCGGCTTTCAGGAGCTGGCCCTGAGCGTGAAGTGGTGGACGCTGATCCCCGGCCTGCTGGGGTCCTTTTTCGTCTTCGCCAGCATCAGCGGCTATCAGACCGTGGGCGCGGCCACCACCATTGCGGTACTGGTCGCCAGCCAGCTGGTTGGCGGGTTGATCATGGATTTAGTTCGCGCCCACGGCGTGCCGGTGCGGGCGCTGATCGGGCCGGTATGCGGCGCGGTGATGCTGGTGGTGGGCGCCTGGCTGGTGGCCAGGCGCCAGTTCTGAGCGCATCTTCAGAGGATCGCGCCGCCTTTCGTCAACTGCTCGCGGCGCGCGTCCTGCTCTTCCTGATGCTGTCGCCCATGGTGGGCGATGGCAGTGCGCAGGCGCTGCTGCTGGGTATAGCGTTCCTCACGGCTGAGTTGTGGATCATCGCTCAGGGCGATCAGCAGCTCATTCATATGAGTGATAACGCCCTCGGCAAGGGTGTCATCGACTTTGACGATAACCTCATCCAGATGTGCCATCCGGTTCTCCTTTCGCTTAATTCAGCTTCGCTTAATTCAGCTTCGCTTTGGAAAAATCGCTCCCCATCATGCTCACGCGGTAGCCGCTGACGTTGCTACGGGTGGCATAGAAGGTCTTGCCGGTCGCCAGGGTGATCCACGGCGCCTGCTGGTAGAAGATCTCTTGCGCCTGTTCATAGAGTTTGGCACGCGCCTGCGGATCGCTCACCAGCAGCGCTTTCTTCACCAGCGCGTCATAGGACTTATCGCACCAGCGAGCGGCGTTGGAGCCGGTCTGGATATTATCACAGCTGAGCAGCGTGCCGGCAAAGTTGTCCGGGTCGCCGTTGTCCGACATCCAGCCATACAGGGCGCTGTCGTGCTCCCCTTTGCGCATACCGGCAAGGTATTCGCCCCATTCGTAGCTGACAATCTTCGCTTTGACGCCCACTTTAGCCCAGTCGTTTTGGATCATTTCGGCGATCCGCTTCGAGTTCGGGTTGTACGGACGTTGGACCGGCATCGACCACAGGGTCACTTCCGCTCCTTGCTCCAGACCCGCCTGCTTGAGCAGCGCTTTGGCTTTCTGCGGATCGTAGTCATAGTCCGGGAGATCTTTCTTATACCCGAGCATCGTCGACGGGATCGGTGATTTCGCCACGCTGCCGGAATCGAGGAATACCGCCTTGACGATCGCCTGCTTGTCGGTGGCATAGTTTAATGCCTGGCGCACCAGCACATTATCAAACGGTTTTTTCTCCGTGTTGAACGCCAGATAGCCGACGTTCAGCGCCTCAACCGCATGCAGCGCCAGATCTTTATTGCCCTTAATCACCGGGAACTGAACCGGCGAAGGCGCAGGAATAATCTGGCACTCGTTGGTCTGCAGTTTCGCCAGACGGGTCTCGACGTTCGGCGTAATGGAGAAGATCAGGTGCTTAGTCGGCACCTCGCCTTCCCAGTAGTGGGGATTGGCGATATAGCGGATTTGGGAATCCACTTTATACTGCTGCAGGGCATACGGCCCGGTACCGACAGGCCAGTTATCAACATTCTCCGGCGTCCCTTTCTTCAGCATCGCCTCGCCATACTCCGCCGACAGAATAGAGGCGAAGTCCATGCCCCAGTCGGCAAGAAACGCCGCGTTCGGCTCGTTAAGCACGAACTGGACGTGATAGTCATCGACCTTTTTCACCGACTTAATCAACTTATCGAGGCCCACGTCATGGAAGTACTCATAATTCCCCTGCGACACCTTGTGATAGGGATGCTGAGGATCCATCTGGCGCAGCACGGAAAACAGGACGTCGTCGGCGTTAAAATCGCGGGTTGGTTTGAAGAATTTGTTGCTGTTGAACTTCACCCCCTGACGCAGAGTAAAGGTCCAGGTTTTGCCATCCTCAGAGACGTGCCACTCGGTGGCCAGCGACGGGATCGGCGTGTTCTTCACCGGGTCAAAGGTGACCAGGCGGTTATACAGCACCTGCGAGCTGGCGACGAACGACGGGCCGGAGCTGGCGATTTGCGGATTAAAGGACTCCGGAGAGGCTTCTGAGCAGTAGACCAGTGTGTCATTGCCTGCGGCCCAGGCGGTGCCGGCCGGCAGCAGTGCGCTCAGCAGCAGCGCCAGCGTGGTTTTCCCTGTAGACATGGTTATAAGTCCTGATTATTGATTATAAGAACCGTAATATCAGCACAGGCGCCCGCCCCCGGCAAATAATCAATGGCTATCACCTTATGCAAATCACGCTGAAATCGCTGGTTTAATCGGCGTAGCGCTGTTTTTTACGCCAGCAAGTGTCGGGATGTTGTGAGCCACACATAATTCCTGCAAAAAAATGTGCGATAACCGCCCTGCTCACGCTCACCATCAGTAGTGCCCGGTACACTGGGGGAACCG
This sequence comes from Klebsiella sp. HMSC25G12, assembly GCF_001807705.1. Classification (NCBI taxonomy): domain Bacteria; kingdom Pseudomonadati; phylum Pseudomonadota; class Gammaproteobacteria; order Enterobacterales; family Enterobacteriaceae; genus Klebsiella; species Klebsiella sp. HMSC25G12. Next base: position 188,126 of record NZ_KV789880.1, read on the forward strand.
CAGAACAAGAGGTTTCCACCATGACAATCACCTGCAATCTGTACATTGACGGCCAGTGGCACGATGCCGAAGGCCGCCGCACCTTTACCCGACGCCACCCGGCCCACGACGACGTCGCCTCGATGGCCGCGGCCGCCAGTCTCGCCGACGGCAAACGCTGCGTCGAAGCCGCGGCCAAAGCCTTCCCGCTGTGGCGTGATACCTCTCCGGCGGAACGACGCCGTTTACTGCTCGACGCGGCGGAACATATGCTGTTGCGGGAGGCTAAATTTATCGCCGCCATGGCGGCGGAGACCGGCGCGACTGCGCACTGGGCCGGCTTTAACGTTCATCTGGCGGCCGATATCCTGCGTGAAGCGGCGGCGCTGACCACCCAAATTGAAGGGCAAATTATTCCTTCCAACGTGCCGGGCAACCTGGCGATGGGCGTCCGCCAGGGGGCGGGGGTGGTACTGGGCATGGCGCCGTGGAACGCACCGCTGATTCTGGCTACCCGGGCGCTGGCAACGCCGCTGGCCTGCGGCAACGCAGTGATCCTCAAGGGCGCGGAGCTGTCGCCGGCCACTCAGGGACTGATTATCGACGCCCTTGACGCGGCGGGCTTCCCACCGGGGGTGGTGAACTATCTTACCTGTGCGCCTGAAGATGCGCCGGCGCTGGTGGAATCGCTGATCGCCCACCCGGCGGTGCGGCGCGTTAACTTTACCGGATCCACGCCGGTGGGGCGGATTATCGCCCGCACCTGCGGGCAATATCTTAAACCGGCGGTGCTGGAGCTCGGCGGTAAAGCGCCGCTGCTGGTGCTGGACGATGCTGATATCGAGCAAGCGGCGGCGGGCGCGGTTTTTGGCGCCTTCGCGAATGCCGGCCAGATCTGCATGTCCACCGAGCGCATTATTGTCGACAACGCCGTAGCAGAGGTGTTTATCCCGCTGCTGGCCAGGCGCGCCGCCGCCCTGCCCGCCAGCCTGACGGGGCCGGTGGTTGATATGAACACCATCATCCGCTGCAACGCCTTAATCGACGATGCGTTAGCCAAAGGCGCTCGCCTGCTAACCGGTGGTAAAGCCAGCGATACCCACATGGCGCCGACCTTGCTGGACGGCGTGACCCGCGAGATGCGGCTGTGGAACGAAGAGTCCTTCGGCCCGGTAAAAGCGATTATTCGGGTTAAGAATGAAGAAGAGGCGCTGACGGTAGCCAACGACAGTGAATACGGTCTTTCCGCTGCGGTCTACAGCCGCGACAGCGCCAGAGCGTGGAACGTGGCGCAACGTCTGCAAACGGGCATTTGCCATATCAATGGCCCAACGGTGCATGATGAAGCGCAAATGCCGTTTGGCGGCTGCAAAGCCTCGGGCTATGGCCGCTTTGGGGGTCGGGCCGGCATCGCGGAATTCACCGAGCTGCGCTGGATAACACTCCAGACCCAGCCCCGCGAACTCCCTTTCTGAGCCGGTATTCTTTTAACCCTGGCTGGCAATGATCTGCGCCAGCCCTTGCGGATTCTCCCACGCCATCGAGTGCCCCCCGCGGGGCACAATCCCGACCGGGATCCCTTGCGCCTCAGCCAGGTCAATATCGGCATAAGGCAGGGAGAGCTCACCGACGATGAGCCTTTTTTGACAGTGCAGCTGGCAGAGCTGAGTAAACCAGGGGGTATCGCTGCCACGCATCAGGCTGCTGGCGGCCCGCCAGACGGCCCAGGGCGCGCTGTTTTGCAAACAGCCAGCCCATGGCGAGCGCTCCTCAGCCAGCATTCTGGCATAGCCTTCGGCAATAAAGGCCGCCTCTGTCTGCGCCGCAATGCGCCTGCTGTACTCACCGCCGCCGGCAAACAGATTGGGTTCAGAGACCAGCAGCGTGGTCACGCGCTCGCCCAACAGCCCCGCCGCTTCGATGGCGATGCTTCCTCCCATGCTATGACCGAACAGCGCGAAGCGCTGCAGACGCAGGTGGTTAAGTAGCTGCTCCACGACCCGCGCTTGAATATGTATGTTGTAACTAAAGTCGTGCGGTTTATCGCTGTAGCCGAAGCCTGGCAGATCGATGAGTATTTTACGCCGTCCGTTCAGCGCAGGATCGCTGGCGACGCGGGGATAATCGTAGGATGACGCACAGCCGAGACCGAGGATAAACACCACCGGGAGGCCATCTCCCGGAAGATCGAGCCAACGCAGCGTGGCGCCTGCGACGGAAGAAAAGAAACCGTTCACCTGTATGCCTCCATGATAAGGTTACTGGTTTTTTATACAGTAACCTTACCCTTTCCGCCACCCTTTTCTGCCGTCCGGCATCTGAGGGTTAAAACAGCGAGACGAGCAGCGCCATCGGAAAGCTGAACGGCCAGGTGGCGCCGATCAACAGGGCCGCCAGCAGGCGGATCACCCGGCTCTCTTTGGTCAAAAACCAGCTAATCACGGCGCATATCACGCCCATAATGGCGTAAAACACCAGCATTTTTTGATATAACGTCATTCTTACTCTTCCTTCCCTGAGGGGCGTTCCATGGTGGGATGATTATCTGCCATGACGTCGTGATTCAGAGATACCTGTATAACAAATTCTGAAACGGGCTGAATATTGAGAATAAAGCCTGATTCGTCTTAATCCGATAGCGCAACCGCAGGTGCCGTACTATACCTTTATGGACTTACTCATTAAGGTGGCGTTATGGATGTCTCCAGCAAAACCGTCATTCTGATTAATGTCTGCGCCGCGTGCGTACTTATCAGCCTGCTGTCCGTGAGATTTGGCTGGTTTTAATGATTTTACTCAGCAACGAAACCTAAAAAAGCAGCCCCAGGGGCTGCTTTTTTACGCGCGAACACGGGCAATATTATAAAGGTTATAAGCGACAGGTGCTGCCTGGCCTGCCGCAATAACCTTATTAAACTCCGGGTTATAGTGCGGCAGAAAATTCATCTGTTCGCTATCCCATTCGGCGGCAGCGCAGACGGCCTGCCCCACTCCCGCGCTCTCACAGCCCTGAATGCGTTTTGCCGGGGCGTTACCATAGCTCAGCGTCACAGCGCCGATAGCCAGCAGAATAAAAGCCAAAATTTTCACAACGACATCAACGTTAAAACCTAATATGCGCTAAATGATCGCATGAGCAGCGACGGAAAGTCAAACCCGGGAGCACCCGCAACCCGCCTGCAGCCCGCATTTTGGCCGGACTCACGGAATATTTAATATTCAGAACAAATATCATGCAATAACAGCAAATATTAAATCCTTATTTATAGTCGTGAAATAATTTCGGTTCAGGGCAATTCCATCGGTCTGATAAAGATAATATGTCTCCGTTCTCAGGGGGAAAAGATTGTCGCCGCATTCACCAAAAATGCGATATTCCGCGCAGGGCCTCCATCTTAATACGATAAAAGGCCGCTACAAGCCGTTGTTACATAACCCCTTCATTGTGGATCTCGCGGTTAATCGCCAAAAATAGCGCTAAATGACAACAAATATCATTTGCCTTCCATTCAGATAATACTTACATTCATAACTATTAGTAATGTTTTGGCGCCAGGGCGCTTTTTATATTTCGAGGTGGATATGTCCGGAATCATCACGCTGGTCATCGCGCTGATCCTGCTGGTCGCGGCGGTGTATAATCTTATTTCCTATATTCGTGACCGTCGTAGCGCCAGTTTACCGAGCAAAAAAACCAAGCGCTGAATGGCGGCCAGCGATGCGTTTCCTGATGGTCATTCGGTCTTCATCCCGCGATGCGGCGGGCATAAAAAAGCCCCTGCCAACAGGCAGAGGCCAGTATACGGTCGCGAACCGCGACGCTGTCGCCTCACCCGCCGGGCGCGACGCGCCCAGGGTGACTGGCGGACCCCATCCGGCGCTTATCTCCGGCACTCACATTGGCTTAGCTCTTGAAGGGGCATCAGAATAATCTCATATCCCCCTCGCAGAGTTTTGACAATTTTTGCCATTGTGACTATTAGCGAACTAACACAACCGTCGCGCAATCATCGCCAGCCACTAAAGGGTCAATGCTTTAGCCATGCTTAACCATGACATGGCGGACCACCGTGTAATCCTCAAGGCCATACATCGACATGTCCTTTCCGTAGCCCGACAGTTTCTGGCCGCCGTGCGGCATTTCGCTCACCAGCATAAAGTGGGTGTTGACCCAGGTGCAGCCATACTGCAGCCTGGCACTAAGCCGGTGGGCACGGCCTACATCTTTCGTCCATACTGAGGACGCCAGACCATACTGGGAATCATTCGCCCAGCTCAGGGCCTGCGCTTCATCGCTGAAAGGCGTCACACTGACCACCGGGCCAAACACTTCGCGCTGCACAATGGCGTCTTCCTGCCGGGCGCCGGCAAGCAGCGTCGGCTGGAAGTAATAGCCCGCGCCGTCAGCCCGGCGACCGCCGGTGACCACCTTAATATGCGGCAGTGCCTTTGCGGCTTCCACTGCGGCGCTAACCCTTTCAAGATGCGCCAGCGAGCTCAGCGGTCCCAGCTCGGTAGAGGCATCCTCTGGCGCGCCCATTTTCAGGCTGGCCACCGCCGCCCCAAGTTTCTCCACCAGTTGGTCGTAAATCCCCTGCTGAGCGTAGATCCGGCAGGCAGCCGTGCAGTCCTGGCCGGCGTTATAGAAACCGAAGGTTCGTACCCCATCGACTACCGCATCGATATCCGCGTCGTCAAACACAATCACCGGCGCCTTGCCGCCCAGCTCCATGTGGGTGCGTTTGATCGACGAGGCGGTATGGCTGATGATATGGGCCCCGGTGGCAATCGACCCGGTCAGCGACACCATTCGCACTTTGGCATGCGAGGTCAGCGGGTCGCCTACCGTTTTGCCGCGGCCAAACAGCACGTTGATCACCCCTTCGGGGAAGATATCTTTTGCCAGCTCCGCCAGCTTCAGCGCCGTCAGGGGGGTGATCTCCGAGGGTTTTATCACCACGCAATTGCCTGCCGCCAGCGCCGGGGCCAGCTTCCAGGCCGCCATCATCAGGGGATAATTCCAGGGGGCGATAGAGGCCACCACGCCCACCGGGTCGCGGCGGATCATTGAGGTATGCCCTTCGAGATACTCTCCGGCGGCCATTCCCGGCAGGCAGCGGGCGGCGCCGGCGAAGAAGCGGAAGACGTCCGCAATGGCCGGCATCTCATCGTTAATCACGCAGTGCAACGGCTTGCCACAGTTCAGCGACTCCAGCTGCGCCAGGGTCTCCGCCTGCGCCGCGATGGCGTCCGCCAGCTTCAGCAAGCATTCCGAGCGCGTTTTCGGCGTTGTCTGGCTCCAGGCATCGAACGCCCGATCCGCCGCCTCAACGGCGGCATCGACCTGGGCCGCTGTCGCTTCGGCAATCTCCAGGATCACATCGCCGGTCGCAGGGTTGTATACCGGCACCTTTTCGCCTTCACCTGCCACTAACTTACCGTTTATCAAAAGGTTGTGTTGCATAGCATTATCCTGTTTCATGGTTTTATTTCCCGTTTCCGGCGTCGTTATCGCCGTCGCGGGTGAGCCACCAGGCCCCTAAGATTGGTATCGTCGTTACCAGCATCACCAACAGCGCGACAACGTTGGTGACGGGCACATCGCGCGGCCGCCCCAGCTGATTCAGTAACCACAGCGGCAATGTTCGCTCATGCCCCGCGGTAAAAGTGGTGACGATAATTTCATCAAACGACAGGGCGAAGGCCAGCATTCCCCCCGCCAGCAGCGCCGATCCCAGATTGGGCAACACCACGTAGCGAAAGGTCTGCCAGCCGGTCGCGCCCAGGTCCATCGAGGCTTCCACCAGGCTCCACGAGGTCCGACGAAAGCGGGCAATGACGTTGTTAAAGACCACCACCACACAAAAGGTCGCGTGCCCCACCACAATGGTCAGTAGCCCCGGCTCGAGACCGACGGCTTTAAACGCCGTCAGCAGCGCCAGGCCGGTAATGATCCCCGGCAGGGCGATCGGTAACAGCAGCAGTAGCGATACTGCATTCTTACCAAAAAAAGTGCTGCGCCACAGGGCACCTGCAGCCAGCGTGCCAAGTACTAAGGCAATGGCCGTCGACAGGGCGGCAATTTTAAGTGACAACGTCACGGATTCGAGAATATCGCTACGCCCTGCTGCCTCGCTAAACCAGCGTAGCGTCAGCCCCTGCGGCGGAAAGCTGAAGGCCGCATCCTCCGTATTAAAAGCATAGATGGCAATGATCAGCAGCGGGAAGTGGAGGAACACCACGCCGCCCCAGGTCGCCAGTTGCAGATACCAGGGTGCGCGTTCAGAGTGCATCGAAGGCTCCCAGACGTTTCACGAACGCCAGATAAAGGGCAATCAGCACGATCGGCACGAGGGTGAACGCCGCCGCCATCGGCATATTGCCTATCGCCCCCTGCTGCGAGTAGACCATGTTGCCGATAAAGTACCCCGGAGGCCCGACCAGCTGCGGCACGATAAAGTCGCCCAGCGTCAGCGAGAAGGTGAAAATCGATCCGGCGGCAATACCAGGGATAGCCAGCGGCAGAACCACATAGCGGAAGGTCTGTCGTGGCCCGGCGCCAAGATCGGCCGACGCCTGCAGCAAGGAGCCCGGAATGCGCTCCAGCGCCGCCTGCACCGGCAGGATCATAAACGGCAGCCAGATGTAGACGAACACCAGAAAGCGTCCCAGCCCGGAGGTGGACAAGGTGTTGCCGCCGATCGCCGGGACGGTCAGAAGCGCATTCAGCGCCCCTTCCAGTCCAAGATGGCCCAGAAACCACTGCGCCACACCATCTTTGGCCAGCAGCAGTACCCACGCGTAGGCTTTGACGATATAGCTGGCCCACATCGGCAGCATCACCGCGATATAAAAGAAAGCCTTCATTTTGCCGCTGGTATAGCGAGCCATGTACCAGGCCATCGGCAGCGCCAGCATGGCGCTGGCGAGCGTCACACTCAGGGCCATTACCAGGGTACGGACAATAATGTCGTAATTGGCGGGATTGAACAGCGCCCGCAGGTTGGCCAGCGTAAAGTCGCTGGTCACCGACATGGTGAAGTCGTCAAAGGTATAAATACTCTGCCACAGCAGGGTCAGGAGCGATCCCAGATAGACGATACCAAACCACATCAGCGGCCCGATCAGCAGTAAAAACAGGCCCAATGCTGGCCGACGCCAGAAGATCCCGGATACGCGCCCGGCCTGCGCAGGAATCATCGCCATGGTCATCTCAGCCTCCGCTTTCCAGCGGGGTCATCGCCGACCGCGACCATGACGCCAGTACCGTTTGCCCCATTCGCGGGGCGCTGGCTGCCGCCGTGCCATCGATATTCGCCTGGCTGACCAGCAGCTTGTCCCCCTCCGCCAGCCTGAGCTCAATCCGCGTCGCCGCCCCCTGATACTGTACCGCCTGCACTACGCCCTGAACCTGAACCTCGCCGCCGCCCTGCAGGCGAACATGCTCCGGACGCAGCGACCAGCTGCCCGGCATGCCGCACAATCGCCGGGCCGCCTCGGCTTCAAAAACGTTGGCGGTGCCGACAAAGCCAGCGACAAACGCGGTCTTCGGATGCAGATAGAGATCCTGCGGCGCATCCACCTGTTCGATGCGCCCATTGTTAAACACCGCCACGCGGTCTGACATCGACAACGCTTCGCTCTGGTCGTGGGTCACGAAGATAAAAGTTATCCCCAGCGACTGCTGCAGCTTTTTCAGCTCCACCTGCATCTGCTCGCGCAGCTTCAAATCCAGCGCACCCAGCGGCTCATCGAGCAGCAGCACCCGCGGCTGGTTCACCAGCGCCCGGGCAATAGCGACCCGCTGCCGCTGGCCGCCGGAGAGCTGAGAAGGCTTACGATGATGAGCAAAGCCAAGGGCCACCTTTTCCAGCGCTTCCTGGGCGCGGGCATGGCGCGCTTTCTTCGCCATGCCTTTGACCATCAGACCGTAGGCGACGTTGTCGAGGATCGACATATGGGGAAACAGCGCATAGTCCTGGAACACCGTATTCACATCCCGCTGCCAGGGCGGCAGTTCGCTGGCCGGCTGACCGAAAATACGAATGGTGCCGCCGGAGAGCTGCTCGAAACCGGCAATCAGCCGCAGGCAGGTGGTCTTGCCCGAGCCGGATGGCCCCAGCATTGAGAAAAATTCCCCATCGCGAATGCCTATGCTAACCCCATCTACGGCCCGCACATCGCCGTACAGGCGCGATACATTCTGAAACTCGACCGCGTACGTCATTGTCTGCCTCCCGTCCTTAGCGGCCGCCCATTATCGCAATATAGTCCTGAGTCCATCTGCTGTAGGGTACGTATTTCCCGCCTTCGGCAACCGGCGTTTTCCAGAAATGGATCCGGGTAAACTGGTCATAGCCGTTGGTTTCACAGCCTTTGTCACCGAGCAGCGCGCTGGCTTTACACCCCTCTGGCACCACCGGGAGCGAGCCGAACCACGCCGCCACATCGCCCTGCACCTTCGGCGTGAGCGACCAGTTCATCCATTTGTAGGCGCAGACCGGATGCTTCGCTTCGCTGTGCAACATGGTGGTATCCGCCCAGCCGGTCACCCCCTCCTTCGGAAACACGGTGGCGATGGGCTGGCCTTCAGCCTTCAGGCCGTTGGCCTGATAGGGCCACGAGCTGGAGGCGGCCACCCCTTCGTTTTTGAAGTCGTTCATCTGTACGGTGGCGTCATGCCAGTAGCGATGGATCAGCGGCTGCTGGTCGCGCAGTACTTTCAGCACCGCGTTATACTGGGTTTCGGTCAGTTGATAGGGATCTTCGATCCCCAGCTGCGGCTGGGTGGCTTTGACAAACAGCGCGGCGTCAGCGATATAGATCGGGCCATCATAGGCCTGCACGCGTCCCTGATTGGTTTTGCCGTCCGGCAGGTTCTGTTTAACGAAGACCACGCCCCAGCTGTCCGGCGGCGTCGGGAATACGCGGGTGTTGTACATCAGCAGGTTCGGCCCCCACTGATACGGCGTGCCGTAGGCTTTACCGCCGACGTTAAACCATGCCCCTTGCGCAATGCGTGGGTCGAGGGTGCGCCAGCCGGCAATCAGCGCGGTGTTAATCGGCTGAACGCGTTTGCCCATGATCAGACGCAGCGAGGCATCGCCCGACGCGGTCACCAGATCGTAGCCCCCCTTGGCCATCAGGCTGACCATCTCGTCAGAGGTAGCGGCGGTTTTGACATTAACCTGACACCCGGTCTCTTTTTCAAACTGGGTGACCCAGTCGTACTGCTTGTCAGTCTGGCCGCGTTCGATATACCCCGGCCAGGCAATAATATCGAGCCGCCCTTCCGGTTTATCCAGCGAGGTGAGTGGCTCTGCCGCCTGCACGGTCAAACAGGCCATGCTCAGCACATAAAGGCTGCAACGGGCAAATTTTTTGCTCATCAGGTGTTACTCCTGTCACAAGGTAATTAGCGGCAGCCGTGCCGTAAAAATATCTCCTGAAATAAGGGTAGTCAGCGGATTAACGCCCCCTGGGGAATTTATTCAGGTTGTGACCCGGGACGCATTACGCAAAAATCGCCAACACAAGCAGGACTTTATGGATTATAGACAACGAGTTAGAGAAAAAGGAGGGGTATGCGTATTTCCTATGATGAGCGCCGGTAAAATAATGACCGGCCTCAATAAAAACTCACCCTCGTTTATTTTTGCCGAGAGTTTATGGCGACGGAAAATAGCCTGAGTCGTCAGGTAAGCTGCTCACGAATAAGTTCACCCAACCGCCTCACCCCCTGCTCTTCGCGTTCCCCCCAGCCCCAGGCGGTATTAAAACGGAAAAATGAGGTCCAGCTGGCGGAGGTGGAGAACATTTTTCCTGGGGCAATGCTGATGTGCGAGGCCAGCGCCCGGGCGCTTAGCTCACTGGCGTCGGCCCCTTCCGGCAGTTCAATCCACAGAAAGTAGCCGCTGTCGCTGTGGTGGACGATAACCTCTGGCGGCAGATGGCGCAGCAGCGCCTGCCAGGCCAGCTGTTTACGCTCCGCCAGCTGGCGGCGCAAACGGCGCAGGTGGGCGTCATAGCGCTTGGTGGACAGATAATCCACCAGGGCTAGCTGCATCGGCGAGCTGGTGGAGAGCGTACTCATCAGCTGCAGTTGCTGGATCCGCCGCGCCTGTTTGCCGGCCGCCACCCAGCCGATACGAAACCCGGGCACCAGACATTTTGAAAATGAGCTGCAGTGCAGCGTCATATCCTGATGGTCCCAGTATTTCGCCGGGAGCGGTTTCTCGCGACCAAAGTAAAGCTCGCTGTAGACATCATCTTCTATCAGCATCACGTTATAGCGCGCCAGCAGCGCCACCAGCGCCGCTTTTTTTTCGGGGCTAAGGGTGAAGCCGAGCGGGTTTTGTCCGTTAGTCATTAGCCAGCAGGCCTTGACCGGGTAATTTTGCAGGGCCGCTTCCAGCGCCGTCAGGTCAATGCCCTCTTTGACGTCGGTCGCCACCGACAGCGCCTTCAGGCGCAGCCTCTCCAGCGCCTGCAGGGCGCCGTAGAAACAGGGGTTTTCCACCACCACCCAGTCGCCCGGCTCGGTCACTGCCTGCAGACTGAGGTTAAGCGCCTCCAGCGCCCCGGCGGTAATCACGATCTCGTCCGGCGAGATGTTCATCCCCTGCAGGGCATAGCGTCGGGCAATGGCGTGCCGCAACTCCGCATTGCCCGGCGGCAGGTTCTCAATGACGCTCATAGCGGTGGCGGTTTTGCTCACCTGCGCCAGCGAGCGGTTAAGCTGCTGCAGCGGGAAGAGACGCGGGTCCGGAAAGGCCGAGGCAAAGGGCAGCATCGACGCCTGGCGGCTGGCCTGTAGCACCTCAAAGATATAGGTATTGATATCGACAGCTTCATCGCGGGTCACCTGGGCAGGCGGCGCCGGCTGTCTAAGCTTCACCGGCTGAGGGGCGACATAATAACCCGACTGCGGACGGGCGACGATGCGCCCCTGGCTTTCCAGCAGCTGATAGGCATGGCTGACGGTCATAAAGCTCATGCCGCTGCTGATCACCTGCTCGCGCAGCGACGGCAGCCGATCGCCAGGCAACCAGACGCCAAGCGCGATCTGTTCGGTCAGCTGTTGCGCCAGCTGTTGATACTTTTTCATTGCGGCCGTCCCCGTACGATAACCTCCCATTATCATATATCAGTTATAAAAAAATCATAGTTTGCTGTAACTGTTATATCTGCAGCGGCAGTCGCGTCCCGTCATAGCACGGGATAGGTTTAAAATATCACCACCCAGAATAGTGAGATTAACGCAAACCAGAAGATAATCATCACGCCGAGCGTAATGCACAAACTCTGTAATCCTTTTTCAGACATGGGCATTCCTTTTTATTTATTCCCGAGCGCATACAGTACAAATTACCCACGGAGTCGACAATTTATTATTATTTAATTTACGATTAACCCGCTCAGCGTTTTTACTTATTCTCATACTAATGCGTGAGAATAAATGACGCTAAAACTCGTTGTGCATTATCGCAAGAATTAATACAGCACCGTGTGATATTCGGGATATATTATTCCGGCCAGAAACAGTGCCGTGCCGGCGGCCGAGTCCGCCGATCAACCGCTCCCGGGATAACGGCCAAATCTCCGCTGGTCTGTTGGTTAAGCGACCCACCCCATCGGTATTTATTCGTGCCGGCCGATGATTGGGACGCGAGGTGAAAAATCATAACAGCGGCCAACTGTTATGATAAAAAATGGCGCGACTGCCTCTGCCCCCCAGCCACCACCCTGCCTAAAATTGCGCTGAATCAATTTTGTAGTGGAGTCCTGCATGTTCGGTCTTGATGCATTCCATCTTGCGCGAATTCAATTCGCCTTTACGGTCTCATTTCATATTATCTTTCCCGCCATTACTATTGGGCTGGCCAGCTACCTGGCGGTACTCGAAGGTCTGTGGCTAAAAAGCAAAAATCCCACCTGGCGCTCGCTGTACCACTTCTGGTCGAAAATCTTCGCCGTCAACTTCGGCATGGGGGTGGTTTCCGGGCTGGTGATGGCCTATCAGTTCGGCACCAACTGGAGCGGTTTCTCTCAGTTCGCGGGGAGCATTACCGGCCCCCTGCTGACCTATGAAGTCCTGACAGCGTTCTTTCTGGAAGCGGGCTTTCTCGGGGTGATGCTCTTCGGCTGGAACCGGGTAGGGCCGGGGCTGCATTTTTTCGCCACCTGCATGGTGGCGCTGGGCACCATCATCTCGACCTTCTGGATCCTCGCCTCCAACAGCTGGATGCAGACCCCGCAGGGGTTTGAGATCGTTGACGGCCAGGTGGTGCCCGTCGACTGGCTGGCAGTGATCTTTAACCCGTCGTTCCCCTACCGCTTACTGCATATGACAGTGGCGGCGTTTCTCAGTAGCGCGCTGTTTGTCGGCGCCTCGGCGGCCTGGCATCTGCTGCGCGGCAATCAGTCGCCGGCGATCCGTAAGATGTTCTCGATGGCGCTCTGGATGACGCTGCTGGTTGCCCCCATCCAGGCGCTGATCGGCGATATGCATGGTCTGAATACCCTGAAACACCAGCCGGCGAAAATAGCCGCCATTGAGGGCCACTGGGAAAACCCGCCGGGCGAGGCAACGCCGTTGCTGCTGTTTGGCTGGCCTGATATGGCGCAGGAGCGCACCCGCTACGGGCTTGAGATCCCGGCCCTGGGCAGCCTGATCCTCACCCACAGCCTTGATAAACAGGTGCCGGCCTTGAAGGAGTTCGCTCCTGAGGATCGCCCGAACGCAACCGTGGTGTTCTGGTCGTTTCGCCTGATGGCCGGTCTTGGCATGCTAATGCTCCTGCTCGGCGTACTGGCCCTGTGGCTGCGTCGCGGCGGCCGACTGTACCATTCACGGCCATTTCTGCGCTTTGCGCTATGGATGGGCCCTTCAGGACTGATTGCTATTCTCGCCGGCTGGGTAACCACCGAAGTGGGCCGTCAGCCATGGGTGGTGTATGGCGTTCAGCGCACTGCAGACGCCGTTTCCGCCCACGGCGATCTGCATATGTCGGTCAGTTTATTGACCTTTATCGTGGTCTACAGCGCCGTCTTCGGCGTCGGCTACAGCTATATGCTGCGCCTGATCCGCAAGGGGCCGCAGGAGGTGCAGCCCGCGACAACCGGTACGCCAGCCCGCCCGCTGTCCGCCGCCACTGAAGGTTATCTGCAGAAGGAGTCCCGCTAATGGGTATCGAATTATCGGTGATCTGGTTCGTGATTATCGTCTTTGCCACGCTGATGTACATTGTAATGGATGGCTTTGATCTGGGCATCGGGATGTTGTTCGGCACAGTACGGGGCAGCACCGAGCGCGACGTAATGGTCAACAGCGTCGCCCCGGTGTGGGATGGCAATGAGACCTGGCTGGTACTGGGCGGCGCTGGTCTGTTTGGCGCTTTTCCCCTCGCCTACGCGGTGATAATCGACGCCCTGTCGATCCCCCTGACCCTGATGCTGATCGGCCTGATTTTTCGCGGCGTCGCCTTTGAGTTTCGCTTCCAGGCCACCCCGTCGCACCGGCCATTCTGGGACCGTGCCTTTTTTGGCGGTTCCTTGCTGGCGACCTTCAGCCAGGGCGTGGTGGTCGGGGCGGTGATCAACGGTTTCACCGTCAGCGGTCGCGCCTTCAGCGGCGGCATGTTTGACTGGCTGACCCCGTTCAGCCTGTTTTGCGGACTCGGGCTGTGCGTGGCCTATGCGCTGCTCGGCGCCACCTGGCTGGTGATGAAAAGCGAAGGCGCGCTGCAGCAGCGGATGCGCAGCGCATCGCGGCAGCTGCTGGTTGCCCTGCTGGCGGTGTTTGCCGTCATCAGCCTGTGGACTCCGCTGGCGCACCCGGCAATTGCCGCCCGCTGGTTCAGCCTGCCGAATCTCTATTTCCTGCTGCCGGTGCCGCTGCTGGTGATCCTCATCAGCGGCTGGCTGTGGCGTACGCTGCATCAGCGCGACCGCCATGTTTCGCCCTTCACGCTGACGCTGGGCCTGGTCTTTCTCGGCTTTAGCGGACTGGGGATCAGCATCTGGCCGCATATTATCCCGCCGGCCATCACGCTGTGGCAGGCTGCCGCTCCCCCGCAAAGCCAGGGCTTTATGCTGGTGGGCGCACTGCTGATTATTCCGGTCATTCTTGGCTACACCTGCTGGAGCTATTACGTGTTCCGCGGCAAAGTTCAGCCCGGGGAGGGATATCACTGATGCATACTGCCTGGCCTAAACGTCTGCTGTGGCTGATCGCGCTCTGGGGAGGCAGCGTACTGACGCTGGCCGCCATCAGCCTGCTGTTTCGCCTGCTGATGACCGCCGCAGGGCTAAAAGTCTGAGTGGGATGCAGAGAAGTCCGAAAAGGGATTTCTCCATCTTATCTTCACTTTTGCCTGATGAAATACGGCGATACATCAGAAGAAAGGATATTGCTATGAAGAAGTTAGCTTTACTGTCCGCCGTGATGACGCTGGGAATATCGTCATGGGCGTTCGCTGCCGACAACCCGCCACCGCCGGCAGAAAAAGGCGCGCAGCATCAGGGTAAACCGCTGGCGAAAAACGGCCAACACGATGGTAAGCAAGCGCAACACAACGGCAAGCAGCCACAACGAGATGGCAAACAGCCGCAGCATGATGGCAAACAGCCGCAGCATGGTGGCAAGCAGCCGCAGCGTGACGGCAAGCAGCCGCCAAAAGGCGGCGAGCACAGCGGGAAACCGCTGCCGCCAAAAGCATAACCCCTCAGGCCTGGCCTTCTGCGCCAGGCTTTTTTTCACCTTCTTTCAGCTGACATTGACAAACTCTTGCCCTTCTTTGAGAAGCCGAGAAAAAAACCTGCACAACGCCTGGCATAGTAAGCCCACCCCATTGATTCGCAGAGAAAAGGTATGTTGAGGAGAAGCATGAGCGCGCTGCTGTTGCTGTGCGCGCTGTTTTCAGGACATCTGCTGGCCCACCGCCAGGGGCACGATTACTTTCCGGTGCAGAGCCTCGAACAGCAACTGCTGCACGAGGCGGACAGCGACGAGCTTCGCAGCCAGTGCGAGGAGGCCGCCGCCGATCTGAACGAGCATCACCGCTGGCAGGATGCCCGCAAACCGCGGGCGCCGCATTGCCCGTAGCGTCGCGCTGGATCAGGCTCCTTTGCGCTTCGGCAGGGTCTTCATCAGCTCATCCGGGCTGACGGAGGCGACGATGCTCCCGGGAAGCGGCATTTTGAGGATGTGGTTTTTAATCTTCCCGACGACATGCATTTCGCACGGGCGACAGTCAAACTTCAGGGTCAGCACTTCATCGCCGTGGATCAGCTGCATCGGCGTGGCTTTCCAGCTCTTGATGGAGCCTTTCGCCTGTTTCGGACAAAGATTAAACGCAAACCGCAGGCAGTGTTTGGTGATCATCACCGGCACATCGCCCTTCTCTTCGTGCGCTTCATAGGCGGCGTCAATCAGCTGCACGCCATAGCGCTGGTAAAAGGCCCGCGCCTTATGGTTATAGACGTTGGCGAGGAAGGAGAGATGGGTCTCCGGATAGACCGGCGGCGGTACGGAGACCGGCTTGCGGGTGCCGCGTTGCCAGGCGTTGAGGCGCGCTTCGTCCAGCATTTCAGCCGTTTCACGACGCAGCTGGTTGAGCAGACTGTTGGGGACAAACAGTGGCGGCAGGTTGACCTGCACGTCGCGTGGGTAGTAAATGGTCTGCCCCAGTTTTGTGACGCCGTCACGCAAATTGGCCAGCGCTTTTTCTGCCTGATTGGCTTCGGCGAACGCTCCGTCGAGAGTATGGGTCACGCTGACGCCATCTTCACAGGTCATGGTCAGAACCAGCTGTTCCTGCCAGCCGCTCAGCGTAACGTCCACGGCGATGCGGCGTTCGCTGGAAGTCTTCAGAAGCGCCTGCTGCCAGTTGTGATCGAGGTTACGGTTGAGCGCCTGGTGCGGACGCGCTTTGTGCAGATCCGCCGGCATCTCGTTCGGCCACACCCGATAGCGATTTTCGCCGGTTTTCTCCACCGTATTGGCACGGAAGCCCACCACTTCACGCTTGATCATCACGTTAAGGCCATCGCCGTTGGTTAACGGTTCGCTCACTTCGACATCAAGATGGTCTTTCCCCACCTTCAAGACTTCGCCCACCGGCAGCCCGATAAATTTCGGCGAATCAAACGCGCCGATATCGCCTTTGCGGGCATTGACGAAGTAGTCGGTACTGCCGCGATGGAAGGTTTTATCGGTAGAGGGAATGAAGAAGTGCTCGGTGAGCCCTGCCGAGGCGCGCGCCAGATCGCCGCGGTCTTCGATAATGGCATCCAGCATTTGACGGTAGTGCGCAGTGATGTTTTTCACATAACTCATGTCTTTGTAACGGCCTTCAATTTTGAAGGAACGTACCCCGGCGTCGATCAGCGCCGCCAGGTTGGCGGTCTGATCGTTGTCCTTCATCGACAGGAGATGTTTTTCATAGGCCACCACCCGTCCCTGATCGTCTTTCAGGGTATACGGCAGGCGGCAAGCCTGCGAGCAGTCGCCCCGGTTGGCGCTACGTCCGGTCTGGGCGTGCGAAATGTTGCACTGCCCGGAATAGGCCACGCACAGCGCGCCATGAATAAAGAATTCAATGGTAGCGTCGGTATGGTCATAAATAGCTTTGATCTGACTGAGATTCAGTTCACGCGCCAGCACGATCTGGCTGAAGCCGGCGTCGGAGAGAAATTTCGCTTTTTCCACGCTGCGGATATCACACTGGGTGCTGGCGTGCAGCTCAATCGGCGGCAGATCCAGCTCCATGATCCCCATATCCTGCACAATCAGCGCGTCAACGCCCGCCTCATAAAGATCGGTAATCAGCCGCTGCGCCGGCTCCAGCTCATCATCATGCAGAATGGTGTTCAGCGTGACAAAGATTTTGGCGCCATAGCGATGGGCAAAAGGCACCAGACCGGCGATGTCGCTCAGGCTGTTGCTGGCATTGTGACGAGCGCCAAAGTCAGGCCCACCGATATAAACGGCGTCGGCGCCGTGGAGGATCGCTTCGCGAGCGATACCGGCGTCGCGGGCAGGACTAAGAAGTTCAAGACGATGATTGTGCAGGCGCATACGCGTGTTGTTATCCAGTATAAGGGGGTCGAAATGGCGGCTATTGTAGTCAGAACCGGGCACAGACGAAAACCTTTTCCACCGTCGCGCGACGACGAATTTTCATTTTTCAGCAAAGTATTGACGGAAAAGATAGTTCCTTCACATCCTCGCGCAGCGTACTGTCATCTCGTATTCCGGATTTTCCTCGTCACGTTGTGAGTGGTTATCATCAGTCATCTTGTCTGGCCGCGGGTTCGCCCGCGGTTTTTTCTTTTGGATAATGGATAAGAGAATGGAAATGGGCCGCCTGAACGCCGCGGTTACGATACGCATGCGCCTCATCGCCGGCGAAGCGCCGTCCCTCCCCTGGCTGCAGTAAATGCCACTCCCCCTGTAAACAGAGATCCAGGGCACCGCTAATCACCACCACATGTTCAATCACCCCTTTCTCATGCGGCGTCGATTCGCTCAACGCACCGGGGGCAAGGGTTATCGAAAAATGGTCAAAGCGCAGCTCCGGGTCCCACGGGAAGACCGGGGTCACCACCATCGCCTGCTGCTGCGGATCAAAAGCGGAAGGCGCTGCGCTGGCGTCCGGAACGATAAACGCCGAAAACGGCACGTTCAGCCCGGTGGCAATCTTCCACAGCGTCGCCACCGTCGGGCTCGATTCATTACGCTCAATCTGCCCCAGCATGGCTTTCGACACCCCCGTCTCTTCTGCCAGACGCGAGAGACTCCAGCCACGCTGCTGGCGCAGGGTTTTGAGCGTTGCCGCCAGATGTTGCGCAATATTCATCCTACCTCCTGACTTGTACAGGCAAGAGTATATCCCCATTTGCCTGATTCTACAGGGCGTTTCTCGGCATATCACCGTGAGAACAGGTGTCTTACGCTCTCCACATCCGCACCTTGTGCGCTATAACGCACAGTGATAGAGTATTCGTATGTTATAACGCACAAGAGAATCCTATGCGCTCGTTTACCCTTCCTCTTCCTACTCTGTTGGCGGGTTTCGTCGCTGTACTGGTGGGCTACGCCAGTTCAGCCGCCATTATCTGGCAGGCTGCTGCGTCTGCTGGCGCTACCCCCGGGCAGATCGCCGGCTGGATGACGGCCCTTGGCCTCGCCATGGGTATCAGCACCCTTGCGCTGAGCGGCTGGCGTAAAGTTCCTGTGCTCACCGCCTGGTCAACGCCGGGCGCCGCGCTGCTGGTCAGCGGTCTACAGGGAGTCACCCTCGCCGAGGCCGTGGGGGTGTTTATCTTCGCCAACGCGCTGATCGTCCTATGCGGCGTGACGGGCCTCTTTGCCCGGCTGATGAAGATCATTCCCCATTCACTGGCCGCCGCGATGCTGGCCGGGATCCTGCTGCGTTTCGGTTTGCAGGCCTTCGCCGGCTTGCAGGACCATCTGCTGCTGTGCGGCGGCATGCTCGCCGCCTGGCTTCTCTGTAAAGCGCTGTGGCCCCGCTTCGCGGTAGTCGCCGCGCTGGTGGTGGGGGCGCTGATCGCGGCGGCCTCCGGGGACGTCGCCAGGACGGCCGTACCGCTGGCCTTCGCGGCACCGGAGTGGATCGCGCCGCAGTTTACCCCGGCGCTGCTGCTCAGTGTCGGCCTGCCGTTTTTCCTCGTCACCATGGCCTCGCAGAACGCCCCCGGGTTCGCCACGCTGCAGGCATCCGGCTACACCGTACCGGTATCGGCACTGCTCGTCGCCTGTGGGGGTCTGGCGTTGTTGCTGGCGCCGTTTGGGGTCTACTCCATCTGCATCGCGGCGATCACCGCTGCGATTTGCCAGAGTCCGGAGGCGCACCCGGATCCGCAACAGCGCTGGCTGGCGGCCATGGCCGCAGGCGGTTTTTATCTGCTGGCAGGTCTGTTCGGCGGATCGATCACCGCCCTGATGTCGGCTTTACCCGCGGCGTGGATCCAGATGCTGGCCGGCCTGGCGCTGCTCGGCACCATCGGCGGCAGCCTGTTTCAGGCGGTACATCAGGCCAGTGAGCGCGATGCGGCGGTGCTGACCTTCCTGGTCACCGCCAGCGGCGTGACGCTGGCGGGAATTGGTTCGGCCTTCTGGGGCGTGGTGCTTGGTGGGGTAAGCTATGGCGTGTTATCCGCGCTGCGCCGCCCTTAGCTGGGACGGCGTCAGGCCGGTGGCCGCTTTCACCCGATGGCTGAAATGGCTGGCGGAGCTGAAGCCGCAGGCCAGCGCAATCTCCGTTAACGGCAGCGCGCTGTGGCAGAGCAGATTTTGCGCCCTGGCCATTCGCTGCTGCATCACATATTGATGCGGGGCCATATTCAACGACTGGCGGAACATGCGGGCAAAATGGAACTCACTGAGTCCCGCCTGCTGCGCCAGGTCGGCCAGGGTCAGCGGCTGATCGAGGTGGGCATCGATCCAGGCCAGCACGTGACGCTTCACGCCCGGCGCCAGCCCTCCGGTGACCGTCGGCAAACGCCACTGCACGGTGGAGTAGTGCTGGATCAGATGGGTGAGCAGTAAGCTGCTGGCGGCGCTGAGGGTCAACTGGTTCGCCGGCTGTCGCCAGTCATTGGCCAGTAAAAACTGGCGGTACACCGCGGTGATTTTATCATCGCTGGCGAAGGTTTTTTCCTGCAGGGTGAAGTTTGCCGGGCTACGATCCCACACCTCTTCGCCGACGCGGCGCAGGTGCTCATCGGTACAGTAGAGATGCACAAAAGACAGATCGCCGCGGATATCCCAGACGCTCTCATCGCCTTTCGGCATCAGACAAAAGCGATCCGGGCCGCCGCCATTTTTCCAGCCGTGCGGCGTCTTTTGATAGCTTTCATAGCCATCGGCGACGTACAGGCTCAACGTATGGTGATCGCTGCGCACCGTCACGGTATCGCAATTGTTGTACCAGGCGGCCAGTTGAATTCCGGAATTCAGCTCCACCGTGCCCCGCAGCACCGCGTTCTGTCGCCGTAATGTTTCAAACGTCCCGTAACCCATTGCCTTCACGCATCTGCCCGTAAAAGCTCTAGTCTAGGGAGACTCCGGCGCGGTTTCCAGTCCTCACCGCAGGCGAATGACAAATAAGCGCAAGAATTTGCAAGCCGACAACAAGCGGGTGAAAGCTGCCGGTTGCGACAGGCGGCATACTACTCCCTTCAACAAGCAGAGGAGAGTCAGGGTGAACGCATTACTTTATGCACTCGTTGTCGTGATCTGGGGGACAACGTGGATTGCGATTTTTTTACAACAAGGGCCGGTGGCGGCGCCGGTATCCATTTTTTGGCGCTTTGCCGTGGCCAGCATCACGATGCTGACGATTCTGCTTGTCACGCGACGGCTACGGCCGCTGGGCGCGAAAGATCACTTTTGCTGCCTGCTGCAGGGCTGCTGCGTCTTCTGCTTCAATTTCTGGTGTTTTTATACCGCCGCGGCCTGGATCAACACCGGTCTGGAATCGGTGATCTTTTCCATGGCCGTACTGTTTAACGCCATTAACAGCTTTCTTTTTTTTCGCCAGCAGCCGCCGGGCCGCTTCTGGGCCGCCGCCGCGCTGGGCCTCGCCGGTATCGTCACCCTGTTCTGGGATGACCTGCTGGCCAATGGGCTAAACGCCTCGCTGCTGTGGGGGATCGGTCTGAGCGCCCTGGGCACCTACGGCTTTTCACTGGGCAATATGTTCAGCATTCGCCACCAGCGGCGAGGGCTGGAAACCCTCTCCACCAACAGTTGGGCGATGCTCTACGGGACGCTGGTGATGGGCGCGATCGCCCTGCTACGTGGCGATAATTTTATGCCGGAGTGGACCGTCAGTTACCTCGGCGCCCTGCTTTACCTGGCGCTGTTCGGCTCGGTCATTGCCTTTGGGGCCTATTTCACTCTGGTGGGGCGCATTGGCGCCAGCAAAGCCGCCTACAGTACGCTGCTGTTTCCGCTGGTGGCGTTATCCATTTCCACCGTCTATGAAGGGTATGTCTGGCACAGCAACGCTGTGATCGGGCTGGCGCTGATCCTGCTGGGTAACCTGGTGATGTTTGCCAAACCGGAACAGCTGCTGCTGCGCCGAAGGCTGGCCTGAGGAGACAGAAGAGAAACAGCGCCGTCGTCAGACGGCGCTGGCACGATTAACGCTGAGAGGGATCGAATTTGACGGCGTCGACCGCCATATCATCGATCACCTGCTTCAGGGTATCGACGGTCAGCGGCGTATTCTCATTCGCCAGGGTTTTGCCTTCCCCTTTACGAACAACCTTGATCACCGGCTTATTGGTGCTGGCGTCAATGACCTCCGCCTCAAAGTACAGATCGGTGTCCATGGTACGATGGCCGGTGGCGGCCTGGGTGCCGGCGACAATCATAGCGACCGGGATCACTTCATAGAACTGCAGCCCCTCTTTGCTGGAGTCCACCCCGGTGATCGCCCCGCGGAAGATGAGGCTGCGCTTGCCGGCGGTAGTGGCCAGCGGTTTACGCTCGGAAATAGCCTGTTTCAGCTCTTTGTTGGTGTAGTTAAGAATATCCTGCAGCGCCTTTTCCCCTACCTGGGTGGTCGGCTTCGGTACCGGATAGTAGGTCACCGGGTGATAAACGATATTGTCATAGTTGGCTGGATTGAAGTTCGGATCGATCCAGCGCAGCTCCGGCTTGCCGGAGGCAGAGGTCGTTTCTTTCAGGTTGGAATAATCTTTTAAGAAGCCCGAATACTGATTCGGTTGCGCCACTTTCGCCGCACAGCCGGTCAACGCCAATATTCCCGCCAGAGCGGCGACTTTCAGTAAAACGCGAGTACGCATAGAGAGATCCCTGTAAATGCAGTTTTTTTTCGGCAGACGTTATAGCAAATAGGACCCACTAGTTTTGTGACAAAAAAAAGGCTTCGTCAAGGAAGATTTATAAATATTGATAGGATGAACATTACGTTATTAAATAATCACTTAAAACAGGCAGAAGGCTGCTTTTTATCCCTCTTTTATACGGGGACTTCCTCGCTTATTTTCCCTGCTCTTCACCTTACTACGCGGCGCGGGCAACGTCCTGACTCCCCACGCCGCCGCGTCTCAGGCAGGCTTGCGCGCCAACAGGGTGGCGAAGCGCAATTTGATGCGATTGCCATTGGCGTCGGTGCGATGCAGCTCGCCGACGTCCTCATTGTATTTCAGCAGCTCCCAGCCCTGGTAATAATCACTAAGCTCATCGGGTTTAAAGGCAAACGGGAAGCCGACGGCGCAGGGATAATCTTCGGTATCCATTGCCGCCACAATCAGGTTAAAGCCGCCGGCAGCGGTGCAGCGCTGCATATTGGCGATCAGGCCCGGGATGGTGTCAGGCTCCAGGAACATCATCACCACGGTGGAGAGGATCAGGTCATATTCCCCATCAAAGGTCAGGCTATTGAGGTCTTTTACCGCGGTGCGGAGATTTTCCAGCGCCTCGGCAGCGCGAATACTTTCCAGATTATTGATGCTCACCGGATTTTTATCCCACGCCGTCACCGTGAATCCGTTCGCCGCCAGATAAAGGCTGTTACGCCCGTTGCCACAGCCCAGATCCAGCGCCCGCCCCGGCGGCACCACTGTCGCAGCATGCAGCACCTCGGAATGGGTGCGTGTCAGGCCATATTTATCACTAAAATAATCCGCGTCACGCGTTGTCATGATCCTTCCTTCTTATTCAGGAGTGTTTCCCGGTCGACCTGTACCAGCAGTTTCCCGCTCACCAACAGCAAAATTGTGCGCAGTAACAGCAGGCCGACAACCAGATTGCTAAAAATAAACAGCGGCATTGCCAGATGGTGAAAAAAGCCGTCCGCCCTGGCCTGGCCGAGATGCAGGCCGGTAGTGGCCAGCGCGGAAATACCGAACGAGAAGCTCCAGAAGGAAGCATTGAACGGCTGGCGAAGATACCAGGGCATCAGGCGCAGCATGAACAGTAGCTGCAGCAGGCCGTAACCAAACAGCAGCTTCGCGAAGGTATCCGCTTCCCCACCGTTGACGCTGAGCCAGGCGCTGCAGGCCACCAGCGCAGGCGCCAGTTGGATCCCCAGCGAGGTGCGCAGCGGCGTCGGCAGCTCGCCCGCGCTGCGCAGACGCTGGAGGATCGCCGGCTCGAGGCTCAACCAGGAAAAGACCCCGGCGCCGAGGAACACCAGCCCGGCGTCGGTAAATCCCAGCGCGCCGCAGGCCATCGCGCTAATGAAATTATTGGCCACCGTGGGCAGATAGAGCCCCGGCGTGGTGGCCTCGTGAGGATGCGTCCCCCGCCACAAGCCGCCACTTTGCCAGGCGGCATAGGCAAGCTGCAGCGCCACCCCCGGCACAAACAATCCCAGCGCCAGCGGTCGCCACCAGGGCACCAGCCCGATCGCCACCAGCAGCGTGGTGGCCGGAAACAGGCTGACAAAGCTGCTGCTGACCGGATGACGCATCTCCCGTAGCACGCTCGCCGGAAAGCGAATTGCCCGGCTGATAAACGCCATGCTGAGCAGAGTCCACATCGCGATCGCCAGCATCACCAGACCATCGCCGATGCTGCGGCTAACCGGCCAGAGCGTGCTGGCGTAGCGCCAGGCGAAGCCCATTCCGATGGTGCCGAGCACCATACCAAAATAGCCTGCCGGCAGGTTCAGCGCCTGCCGCGGCGTTTGCTTGCTCTTCATTTTGTTGATGATATCAATTTAATTTGAAGTTGCATTTTAAAGGAACCTTATCCCGCGCGCTACGGCGATCTTTGCTATGTTTATGTTAACCATAAGTAATGAGGATCGGGAATGCGTAAATACCGTCTCAGCGAACAGACCCGGCAGTATTGTTACCAGGAAGAGGCTGGCAAACAGAGCGTCACCCTGCGCCAGATAGTGGCGCTTATCGATTTCGCTGACGTCAAAGCAGGCAGCGAAGGCGGTTGGGTGGACGCGGAAAGCGCTCTCAGCCAACAGGGAGAGTGCTGGATCTACGATGCCAACAGCGTGGTTTTCGCCGGGGCAAGTATCCGCGACGACGCTCGCTTAACCGGGCCCTGCGTGGTCAGCCACGAGGCCGCCATCGGCGGACGGGCATGCATTCATGCCTCGCACATTAGCCATCACGCGCAGATAAGTGACAACGTCACGATTAATCATAGTCTGGTGCGCGGTTACTGTCGCCTCGCCGACGAGGCGCGTCTCCTGCCCCACTGCCAGGTGATTGCCGCCCGCGGGCTGACCGCCGATCGCGACAAAGTCCTGCAGATTTATCAGCGAGCCACCGTTAGCGCCTCGCGTATTCTTCATCAGGCGCAAATCTACGGCGATGCCTTTGTCGAGCACGCTTTTGTCGAACATCGGGCAGAAGTGTTCGACCAGGCAAGACTGGAGGGGAACGAAGAAAACGACGTCTGGGTGTGCGATAACGCCCGGGTTTATGGTCATGCGCGACTGATCGCCGGTCGCGGAGAGGATGCCATTCCCACCGTGCGCTACAGTTCGCAGGTGGCGGAGAATGCGGTGATTGAAGGCAACTGCCTGTTAAAGCACCGGGCGATGGTCGGGGGCGAGGCGCAGCTGCGCGGTGGTCCGATTCTGCTCGACGACGATGTGCTGATCCAGGGGCGGACAGTCATCATCGGCGATGTGATCGTTGAGCACCAGGTCTCCATCAATGACGAGGTGCAGATTGCCGCACAGGAGGGAGAGGCCATTCATCTGCGCGGCCCGAAAACGCTTGACGGCCAGCAGCACATCACCCGCACGCCGCTGTTAGGCGCCCTCTAGCGCCTCGTCGCGGTCAATAATGCGCGAATAGATATTCTGATCGTCATAGCTGCCGTTCAGATACTCGGCCTGCCTGAGGCAACCTTCAAGAACGAACCCATTGCGCAACGCCACCTGGTTACTGCGGGTATTGGCCACCCGGCATTTGATCACAAACCGGCGCACCAGCCCGCTGTGGGCATAATGGTGGATAAAGGCCTGCAGGGAGCGGGAAAGCAGCCCCTGCCCCTGGTGATCTTCATCGATCCAGTAACCGATATAGGCCGTTTTGTTCTGCGGCTCGATCTGGTTGAACGACAGAACGCCAACGAGTCGATGGTCGAGAAACAGCAAAAACATTTTGGCGTAATCCCGCTGATGCAGAATCACGTTACCCTGCACATGGCGGCGGGTCTCCTCTTCGCTGTTCACTTCGGCGGGCCAGTTGAGCGATTGCTGCAGCCAGTGGCGGTTTTTCACCACCAGCTGGTGCAGATCGCTGACGTAGCGCTCATCAATCGCGATAAGCGTCAGTGCGTCGGTCACCGGGATCGTCTCAGGTACTGCGGGAATATCTGTAGTCATGGGGCTCTCTACTGGCCCGCAGGCGTTGCTTGCGGGCCGCGGCTGTCACGGGATTATTTCATGATCCGGTCGTCAACGTAGTTACGTTTATCCGGCGCCGGCGGGAAGTACTGATAGAGCCAGGTTTCGCTGATGGCTTCGCCCTGACAGCGCAGGAACAGGCGCATCTCCACCGGGTCGGTCGAGTCGGAGGTCGGATACCAGTCGAAGAGGATCCGGTAGCCATCGAACGGCTCGACGTAGAGGATCTCAATCTGCTTCGCTTCCCCGCTGGAGAGGGTGATCACCGGTTCAATACCGCGCGGCGCGGCGGCCTTCAGATCGCCGCCGACAAAATCGATGGCAAAACGACGCGCCCACTTATCCGGATAGTGCTCGCCCGGCGCCCAGCCTTCCGGGAAGCCCCCCATCCCGGTGCGGGTGGCGAGCACACGCGCCAGCGGGGTGCTCACCGGCGGCTGCGCGCTCCAGTAGAGACGGTAGCGGAAGTCCAGTTCGTCGCCCGCCTTCACCGCTTTTTCCGGCTGCCAGAAGCAGACGATATTATCCAGCGTTTCGCCGGTGGTGGGGATCTCCATCAGGCTGACCGCCCCTTTCCCCCACTGGTTACGCGGCTCAACCCACAGGCTGGGGCGCTTGTTATACCAGCCCATCACGTCCTGGTAATGGGAGAAATCGCGGTCCAGCTGCAGCAGACCGAAGCCGCGCGGGTTCTTGTCCTGGAAGGCGTTGAACTGCAGCTTCTGCGGGTTATTCAGCGGCCGGCAGACCCATTCGCCGTTCCCCAGCCACATCGACAGCCGATCGGAGTCGTGGATCTGCGGGTGGATGGTATCGCACATCCGGCGCTCGTTGTTGCCACAGCTGAACATACTGGTCATCGGCGCGATACCCAGCTGTTTGATGTCCTTGCGGGCATAAAGGTGATTTTCCACGTCCATGATGACCTGGGTATCCTGGCAATGGATGGTGAACTTGTAGGCCCCGGTGATGCTCGGGCTATCCAGCAGCGCGTAAACGGTAAAGACCGTGGCGTCCCCTTTAACCGTTTCGAACCAGAAGGAGGTGAAATCAGGGAACTCTTCCGGGGTATCGGTAAAGGTGTCTACCGCCAGCCCACGAGCCGACAAGCCGTACTGGTAGGTGCTGTCTACCGCGCGGAAATAACTGGCGCCAAGGAACGCCACGATATCGCGGCGCGCCAGCTCCGGCGCTTTAAACACCCGGAATCCGGCGAAGCCGAGGTCGGACTGCCCTTCCAGCTGGCGGGTGTCGACCCCGGCGTCATTGTACTTAAACAGCTCAGGGCGGAAATGGATCTCGCGCGCCTGCTGAGTGGCGGCGTCAAGAGAGAACATCCGCACGCGGCGACGGAACCCCATCCCGACGTGGAAAAACTGGATGTCCAGTTTGCGTTCTTCGATGTTGTTCCACAGCGAGTGGTTGGCGTCATACTGGATGCTGTTATAAGCCTGCGGAGTCAGATTGGCCAGCGTCGGCGGCAGATCGCGCGGGGCGCCGCCCCATGGCTGGCGCGCCAGATCGTGGGCCATCGCCTGCAGCACGGTGTAATCGAAACGACGCGTTTGCCCGTCGGCAATACCCGCGTCTTCGGCAAAAGCGGCCTGACTGAATAAGGAAGCGACTCCTGACGTCCCGCATACGGCGGCAACAGCCATGGAAGATTTAAGAAAACGTCTGCGGTTCATGCCTGAGAAAGCGTCCTTCTGCACGGGTGAATTGATTCGCAACGCGTCATCACGCTGCGTGATAAATTCCGCCCACTCTAGACAAAAACGATTAATAATCCAATTGTTGCCCGCAGAAAAAAGGTAAAAAAGCCCTGTCTACCGGAACAACCCGTTTTTTTACTTTTCCTTCGACGTGCGGCCGGGGAAAGAACAGACTGCCGGCCGCTTTTTCGCCTGACCATTGAGCGGATAGCTCTTCCTCGCTGCGGTATATTCATCACACCTATGCCCCGCCGCCCTGCGTTTTTTTTAGGCACGATTGGCGCAAATTTCCGCCACATCCGGTGCTAACTTTTCACCGGTAACCGCTATATTTCTTCATGTTAGCGGCCAACACGGGAGAGCCGTTCGGGCTGTCCCGCCACGCTCTCCAGGGAATTCATTCAGGAGTCATGCCATGCAAGTGAAAGCAGCCGTCACGCTGGGCTACCAGCAACCTTTCGTCATCAAGGATGTCGACGTCTCCCTTCCGGGGAAGGATGAGATATTAGTGAAAATTGTCGCCACCGGGGTCTGTCATACCGACGCGGTGATGCGCGATAACCCGGGAGTGGTGCCTATGCCTGCCATCCTCGGCCATGAAGGCGCCGGGATCGTCGCCAGCGTCGGGGAGGCAGTCAGCGGTATCAGAGTCGGAGACCACGTGGTGCTCAGCTATGCCGCCTGCCACCATTGCGAAAATTGTTTAAGCAACCACCCTTCAGCTTGCGAAGATTTTAATACGCTTAATTTTGGCGGCCGACGCGAGGATGGCACCACCCCCTATCGGCTGGGCGATCAGGATCTGTCCCTGTTCTTTGGCCAGTCGTCCTTCAGCCAGTATGTGGTCACCCGCGCCAGCAACGCCGTGGTGGTCGACCCGGAGGTCGATCTCACCCTGCTCGGCCCGCTGGGCTGCGGCATCCAGACCGGCAGCGGGACGGTGCTCAACCGCCTGAAACCGGTGATTGGGGAATCCATTGTGGTGTTTGGCTGCGGCGCCGTGGGGCTCAGCGCCATCATGGCGGCGAAATTAACCGGCTGCTCTCAGATCATCGCTGTCGATATTCATGCCAGTCGCCTCGCCCTGGCGGGCGAACTGGGCGCCACCCATCAGATCAATGGCAAGGAACAGGATGCCGTGGACCTGATCAAACAGATCACCGGCAAAGGCGCTCACTACGCGGTGGAAACCACCGGCGTATCGGCCATCGTGCTGCAGGCCGTACACGCGGTGAAACCATTAGGTACGGTGGCCATCGTCGGCTTTACCGGGGATATCACCTTTAACGTGCAGAACGATCTGATGGCGGAGGGCAAGTCGCTGGTCGGGGTGATTGAAGGCGATGCCGTCCCGGCGCTGTTTATTCCGCTGCTGGTGCAGCAGTACAAGCAGGGGAAATTCCCCATCGATAAGCTTATCGTTCGCTATCCGCTGGCCGATATCAACCAGGCTTTCGCCGATTCGGCGTCTGGCAAGGTGATAAAGCCCGTGGTTGTGATGTGAGTGAATGCCGCCACCAACCGGTGGCGGCAGTTGCTCAGCCGCACCTCAGCGCATTTACTCCAGCGTCACGTGATGCTTCATCACCCGGCGAAACAGCGCCAGCCGGGCGCGCATAAAGCGATTTTCCACTTTAAAGCCGGCACGCTTATGCAGGCCAATGCGCAACAGACGATCCCGTCCGCGCAGGCACGCTGGCCAGCGTACCGCGCCGGCAAGCGCCTGGTCGCCGCTGGCGACGCGGGCAAACTGGGCCCAATAGTCAGCCACCTGAGCGGCGAAGGCCAGATCCGCTTCGCTGGCATACTGACACACCGGGTCGGTCAACCGCAGGTTATCAAACACGTAGGGCACCTCGTTGCCATGCCAGGCGCCGTGCGGATAGGTGTCATGCTCCGCCTCCGCAACATAATCAAACCAGTAGCGCCAGCACGGCTGCCCCACGCGCTGCTGCGCCTGCATCACCACATAGCCGAGGGTGGTGAAGGCCATGTCGCGGCACACTTCCCGCCCCAGCGCCTCATCGCCCTTCACGCCGGGATAAAGGAGTTTGATCAGCCCCAGTCCCAGGCGGCGCTCACGGCGCAGCTTCTGGATCTGCCCGGCGATATCGACGCCAAACACGGCCATCACGCTGGCTTCATCGCTGTTGGAGCCGATCATCACCGGCATTGGATGCTGGCGCCCGGCAAAAAAGGTCTCCAGCATCGGTTGCGGCAGCACCGCGTCGCCGACGATGGGGGCCGGCCCTGTGTTCAGCGGCGCGGTGAGCGACCAGAAGGCCTCCGCCGGGATCGCCCGCAATTCCTCAGCGCTGGCTTGCGGTAAGGCAAAGTGTTCCGCCAGCAGGCGGCCTTTCTCCAGCGCCTTCTCTCGCGGCAGGTCGGGTAACGTATACCCGCTCTGAATAATCGCTTTATGGAACACCCCTTTCGCTTTCGGCGAGGCCATCAGCGACAGCACGCTGCGCGCCCCGGCGGATTCGCCAAACAGCGTGACGTTGGCGGCATCCCCGCCGAAGGCGTGGATATTCTCCTGAACCCACTGCAGGGCGGCAATCTGATCGAGCAGCGCGAAATTATAGAGACGTTCGCCCGCCTCTTCTTCCAGCGCCGGATGGGCGAAAAAGCCGAGATGGCCCAGCCGGTAGTTGACCGTCACCACCACCACATCGCGGCTGGCTAACGCTTTGCCATCGTAAGGCGGCAGGCTGCCGGCGCCGATGGTAAACCCGCCGCCGTGCAGCCAGACCATCACCGGCAGCGGCTGCGCCGCAGCAGCAGGTGCCCAGATATTGAGATATAAGCAGTCTTCGCTGAAAGCGCCGGGATCGCCGCCGCCGAGCTCACGGCAGTAGTCAATGTCCTGCCAGCTGGCGGCGGAAAAGGCGTCGGCCTGGCGGACGCCCTGCCAGCGGGCAGGAGGCTGCGGCGCGCGCCAGCGCAGCGGGCCCACAGGCGGCGCGGCATACGGAATGCCGCGCCAGATATGGATCCCCTGCTCTGCGCTCCCGGATACGGTTCCCTGGCGGGTTTTCGCCAACGGTTTCGACGGATGTTGCATAACCTGCTCCCTGTAAGGCTGATGCCAGCAGGGTACTGATTTTACAGCAGACCGCAACGTCGTTTGCTGCGCTCCTCCGCCTGTCGGTACAGGGCAAACTCATCCTCCACCGGGCAGCCCAGCGCCGTCTCAAAGGCTTCGCGGCTGGCATTCCCGTGGCTGCGCGCCTGCGTTTCGTTGCCCAGATTAGACTGAAAAATGCCCGCCGCGCTGACCGGTAAAAAATCTTCATAAATAATCGGCTGGGCGACCACCCACCCGCGCTCAATCAGCGGCTGCGGATCGTCCCCCGGGCGAAACGCCTGGCGATGCGCCTCGCCGGCGGGCGTCAGGCGGTAGCGAAACCAGGCCAACCCCTGCTGACGAAGCAGAAATTCGCTGTCGGGGAATTCGCGGAATACCTCCTGCAGATGCAGCTGATGGCTGAGATTGTCCTTTCCTGTCCCTGCCGCCTGCAGCAGTCGGTCGTACAGTGCGCGTCCTTTTGGCGTTAGCGCAATGCCGCGTTGCTCAATTTCGCCAAAGCGGGCGCTGTGGGTGCCTTTATGCTCACCGGCGAACATCACCGGCTCCTCAAGCGCCTTAAAGCTGGTCTGCCGCAGGAGGATCGGGACCTCCCGGCGCGGTGGCCCTTCAATCAGCGCTTTGGGTTCAATACCACACTCGGGCATCAGGGCCTGGGCGCGGTCAATATCCAGCGTCCGCGGCGTGAGGTGATTGATATGGCATCCCGGAAAGCAGACCACATCGGCAATCAGGCGGTGCTCGCGATGCAGAGCATGGTAGGTCTCCTCATCGACGGTGGCATGCCGGTGCCAGCGGAAGGTCTCCAGCGCCTCCTGCACAAACTCGCGCGCGTCGGCAGAGGTGAATTCGCCCTCAGCTTCATACTGCGCAATCAGCGCCAGACAGCGGGGGGTAAAGATTTTGCGCCGGGCAAGGATGGCCTCGGCCCGCTCGCGCAGGGCGCGATTTTCAATCAGCTCCAGGCGCAGCAGCGAGGTGAAAACCCGAAACGGATTGCGCGCCAGCGCGGCATCGTCGATGGGACGAAAGGCCGTGGAATGGACCGGCACGCCGGCCTGTGAGAGATCGTAATAGCTGACGGGATACATCCCCATGATGGCAAACATGCGACGCAGCGTCGCCAGTTCCTCCGCTGTGCCCACGCGGATTGCGCCGTGGCGCTCCACGTTTAAGCGCGCCAGCTCGTCGGCATTGGCCAGTTGTTCATGCAGCTGCGGATTATTTTCCAGTACCGCCAGATTGACGTCAGCCACCAGCTCCAGCAGCGTCCCGTATTGCGGAACTTCCTGCTGGTACATAGCCGACATGGCCTGCGAAAACTGCTCCCGAATCTCATCAGCCGTGATGGTGTTCGCCATGATGTGTTACCTCCAGTGAATACTTCCTGGAGTGTAGGAAAGCTGCCTCCTGGCGGGGGGAAGAATTTACAAACTGTGATGGCGATAACCTGCTTCCGCTAGCAGTCATTGCACAAAACATAACCCACGGTTATGAAAAACACCCGGTAATTTCACTTTAAATTAACAATACATTTACACACACTGTTTCTGGCGACATTACAACAACATGCCCCTCTACCGTCTACACGGAGTACCCGATGAACGACAAATGGTCCCCGCGCGAGGTTATCCATCGCGATTACAGTAGCCACCCGCCCGCTTACGCGCCGGGCTATAAAACCAGCGTCCTGCGCTCACCGAAGAATGCCCTGATCTCCCTGCAGAACTCATTGTCAGAGATCACCGGGCCGGTCTTTAGCCGTGACGATCTGGGCCCTCTGGATAACGATCTTATCCTTAATTACGCCAAAGAAGGCCTGCCGATTGGCGAGCGGATCATTGTGCACGGTTACGTGCGCGATGGTTTTGGCCGACCGATGAAAAACACCCTGGTGGAAGTCTGGCAGGCCAATGCCGGCGGCCGCTACCGACATAAAAAAGATCAGTATCTGGCCCCGATTGACCCGAACTTCGGCGGCTGCGGCCGGGTGCTGACCGATGAAAACGGCTATTACTGTTTTCGCACTATCAAGCCCGGCCCCTACCCGTGGCGTAACCAGGCCAGCGACTGGCGTCCGGCGCATATTCATTTCTCGCTCTCGGGTGAAGCCTGGGCGCAGCGCCTGATCACTCAGATGTATTTCGAAGGCGATCCGCTGATCAAACAGTGTCCGATCGTCCGAACCATTAATAATGACGACGCCGTGCGCACGCTGATCGCCGAGCTGGACATGCACGCCGCCGTACCGCTGGATTGTCTGGCCTACCGCTTTGACCTTGTTCTGCGCGGCCATCGCGCCACGCTGTTTGAAAATCGCACTCAGGGGGCCGCCCGATGAAAGAGTATCTGCCTGAAACCGCCTCGCAGACGGCGGGACCCTATGTTCATATCGGTCTGGCGCCTGACGCCGCGGGCTTTCATATTTTTGAGAAAAACTTTGGCCCGGTCCTCACCACCGCGGATACCACCGGGGAGCGGATCACCATTGAAGGCCGGGTTATCGACGGCTCCGGAACACCGGTCCGTGATGTGCTGCTGGAGATCTGGCAGGCCAACGCCGCAGGACGCTATAACCATCCTGACGACCGTCAGCAGCAGAAAGCTGTCGACCCGGGCTTCCGCGGCTGGGGGCGTACCTGCTCTGATTTCACCTCCGGCGTCTGGCGCTTTGACACCATTAAGCCGGGCCCGGTTGTCGGCCGCGATGGCCGCCTGATGGCGCCGCACGTCAACCTGTGGGTGGTCGCCCGGGGGATCAACATCGGCCTGAACACACGGATGTATTTCGCCGATGAACATGAGGCCAACGCCAGCGACCCGGTGCTGAATCTGATCGAGTGGGAAGTGAGACGCAAAACCTTAATCGCCGAACGCGAGGTTCGTGGTTCGGAAGTGGTCTATCGCTTCGATATTTATCTGCAGGGCGAAAACGAAACCGTCTTTTTCGATATCTAGCGGCCACGCCGATAAACGCCTTCCCCTCGTCCTGCGGGGGGAAGGCGTTTTAAACCGTGGGGAAAGATCTTGTAATGTAATCAGGTCAAATGTTAATAATATTTTGCTATCTGGTTATCAAATTTAAACAAGGCCGCTTGTCTCTTTCACCGCTGTGTTTTTAACATCATCTACTATGGAAAAAAATGGTCTCTTCAGTCAGCGCATTCGCTTGCGCCATCTACACACCTTCGTGGCCGTCGCTCAACAGGGAACGCTGGGGCGCGCGGCTGAAACTTTAAATCTGAGCCAGCCTGCACTCTCGAAAACGCTTAACGAGCTTGAACAGCTAACCGGTACCCGGCTGTTCGAGCGGGGCCGCCTGGGGGCGCAACTCACCCTGGTCGGCGAACAGTTTCTGACTCATGCCGTTAAGGTCCTTGATGCCCTTAACTCAGCGGGTCAGGCGCTGAACCGTAAAGAGGGGCTGAATAACGACATTGTGCGTATCGGCGCGCTGCCTACCGCCGCGCTGGGGATCCTGCCAACGGTGATCGGCCAGTTCCATAAGCAGCAAAAAGACATCACGCTGCAGGTCGCCACCATGAACAACACCATGCTGCTGGCGGGGTTAAAATCCGGGGAGATCGATATCGGTATCGGACGCATGTCCGACCCGGATCTGATGAGTGGACTCAACTATGAACTGCTGTTCCTCGAATCCCTGAAACTGGTGGTTCGCCCGGGACACCCCCTGCTTCAGGAGACCGTGACCCTGAGCCGGGTAATGGAGTGGCCCGTCGTCGTTTCGCCGAAGGGCACCGTACCGCGGCAAAACGCCGAAACGTTGCTCCAGAGCCAGGGCTGTAAAATGCCCGCCGGCTGTATCGAGACCCTCTCGGCTTCGCTGTCACGCCAGCTGACGGTCGATTTTGACTATGTGTGGTTCGTACCTTCCGGAGCGGTGAAAGACGATCTTCGCCGGGGTGTGCTGAGCGCCCTGCCGATTGCCACCCAGGGCGCCGGAGAGCCCATCGGCATTCTGACCCGCGTCGATGCGACGCTCACGCCAGGTACGCAAACCTTGCTCAGCGCCATCCGCAAGTCAATGCCTGCCTGACCCCGCTTTCTCCCCGGTAGCCCTGCCGGGGAGCCTACGTACGTCGATGTGGTGCGACGGACGGCGCAACACATTTAGCAAAATAATCATTTAGTGCGAAATCATTCATTAACAATTGCGTAAATTTCTTTAACAGATCTATCATATCGCGATTTCACCAAATGGTTCATTTGAAATCACATCAAGCAATAAACCTGCGTTTATGAAGGTACAAACCTCTTCATTCAAAAATAAAACAGAAAACACCTGTTTCATTTGGTTCACGATGAAGTGGCGGGAGTGGTTAAGGAGATTACATGGCAACTGGCAACGCGCCGCGCGGATTCCCCCGGATCCTGCAGTGGCTTCTCGCCGGACTGATGCTCATCATCGGTCTGGCTGTGGGTATTCTTGGGGCAAAACTGGCCCTCGTCGGCGGTACACTGTACTTCGCGCTGATGGGCGTGGTCATGGTCATCGCGGCGGTGTTGATTTTCCGCAACCGCCGCGGCGGTATTCTGTTATACGCCGTGGCGTTTATCGCCTCGGTGATCTGGGCGATTAGTGACGCTGGCTGGAGCTACTGGCCGCTCTTCTCGCGCCTGTTTGCGCTCGGCGTCCTGGCCTTCCTTGCCGCCCTGGTCTGGCCTTTCCTCGCCAGCCCACCGGCAAAAAAAGGCCCGGCATATGGCGTCGCCGCCGTTCTCGCCGTGGCGCTGGCGGTGAGCTTTGGCTGGATGTTCAAATCCGAACCACTGGTTAGCGCCACTGAAGCGGTGCCAGTGAAGCCCGTCGCGCCGGGCGAACAGCAGAAAAACTGGGCGCACTGGGGTAATACCACCCACGGCGACCGTTTCGCCGCGCTGGACCAAATCAACAAACAGAACGTCAACCAGCTGCAGGTGGCCTGGGTGGCGCATACTGGCGATATCCCGCAGAGCAATGGCTCCGGGGCGGAAGATCAAAACACCCCGCTGCAGATTGGCGATACTCTCTACGTCTGCACCCCTTACAGCAAAGTGCTGGCGCTGGATGTGGACAGCGGAAAAGAGAAATGGCGCTATGACTCCAAATCCTCTTCGCCCAACTGGCAGCGCTGCCGCGGCTTAGGCTATTACGAAGATAGCCAGGCGCAAACCGCGCCAGCGTCAGGCACGCAGCCTGCCGCCTGTTCCCGTCGTCTGTTCCTGCCGACGATCGACGCCCGCCTGATCGCCATTGATGCCGATACCGGCAAACTGTGCGAAAGCTTCGGCGATGGCGGTATTGTCGACCTCAGCGTCGGCATGGGTGAAGTGAAAGCGGGCTACTATCAGCAGACCTCCACCCCGCTGGTAGCGGGCAATGTGGTAGTGGTGGGCGGCCGCGTCGCGGATAACTACTCCACCGGCGAACCGCCGGGCGTGGTCCGCGCGTTTGACGTCCACACCGGCAAACTGGCGTGGGCGTGGGATCCCGGCAATCCAGCGCTGACCGGTGTTCCGCCGGAAGGCCAGACCTATACGCGCGGTACGCCAAACGTCTGGTCGGCGATGTCCTACGACGCGAAGCTGAATCTGATCTATCTGCCAACCGGCAACGCCACGCCAGATTTCTTTGGCGGCGAACGTACCGCGCTGGATGATAAATACAGCTCCTCTATCGTGGCTGTGGATGCCACCACCGGCCAGGTGCGCTGGCACTTCCAGACCACGCACCACGATCTGTGGGACTTTGACCTGCCGTCTCAGCCGCTGCTGTACGACCTGCCTGACGGCAAGGGCGGTACCACCCCGGTGCTGGTGCAGACCAGCAAGCAGGGCATGATCTTTATGCTCAACCGCGAGACCGGCGAGCCGGTGGCCAAAGTGGAAGAGCGTCCGGTACCGGCGGGCAACGTCAAAGGTGAACGCTACTCTCCGACGCAACCTTACTCGGTAGGGATGCCGATGATCGGCAACCAGACGTTGACCGAATCCGATATGTGGGGGGCGACACCGATCGACCTGCTGCTGTGCCGTATTCAGTTCAAAGAGATGCGCCATCAGGGCGTCTTTACCCCGCCAGGTGAAGACCGTTCCCTGCAGTTCCCGGGCTCGCTCGGCGGCATGAACTGGGGCAGCGTTTCGGTGGATCCGAACAACAGCCTGATGTTCGTCAACGATATGCGTCTGGGTCTCGCCAACTATATGGTGCCGCGCGCGAAGGTGGCGAAAGACGCCAGCGGGATCGAGATGGGCATCGTGCCGATGGAAGGTACGCCGTTTGGCGCCATGCGCGAACGTTTCCTGTCGCCGCTGGGCATTCCGTGCCAGAAACCGCCGTTCGGCACCATGTCCGCGGTGGATCTGAAAACCGGGAAACTGGTGTGGCAGGTACCGGTTGGCACCGTAGAAGATACCGGGCCGCTGGGGATCCGGATGCACATGCCCATTCCGATCGGCATGCCGACCCTTGGCGCGTCGCTGTCGACGCAGTCCGGACTGCTGTTCTTCGCCGGTACCCAGGATTTCTACCTGCGCGCCTTTGATACCGCGAACGGGAAAGAGATCTGGAAATCGCGTCTGCCGGTCGGTAGCCAGTCCGGCCCGATGACCTACGTCTCACCGAAAACCGGTAAGCAGTACATTATTATCAATGCTGGCGGCGCCCGTCAGTCACCGGATCGCGGCGATTACATTATCGCCTACGCGCTCCCGGATCATCACTGATCGACCTAAGCAAAAGGGCCCATCCGGGCCCTTTTTTTATCGGTGACGATACGCCATCAGCGTTAGCGATTACTGGTCGCCAAAGTGGATCACGGTGCGAATCGATTTGCCTTCATGCATCAGATCAAAGGCCTCGTTAATCTGCTCCAGCGGCAGGCGATGGGTAATAAACGGGTCGAGGCGAATTTTACCGGCCATGGCGTCCTCCACCATTCCCGGCAGCTGACTGCGCCCTTTCACGCCGCCGAAGGCGGAACCGCGCCACACGCGGCCGGTCACCAGCTGGAACGGACGGGTCTTGATCTCCTGGCCCGCACCGGCTACGCCGATGATCACGCTCTCACCCCAGCCTTTATGGCAGCACTCCAGCGCCGCGCGCATCACGTTGACATTGCCGATGCACTCGAAGCTGAAATCCACCCCGCCGTCGGTCAGTTCGACAATCACATCCTGAATCGGCTTATCGTAGTCGTTCGGGTTGATAAAGTCGGTTGCGCCCATCTCTTTTGCCAGGGTGAACTTATCCGGGTTGGTATCGACCGCCAGAATCCGTCCGGCCTGCGCCTGCACCGCGCCCTGGATCACCGCGAGACCAATGCCGCCCAGACCAAAGACCGCGACGCTATCCCCGGGCTTGACCTTCGCCGTGTTGTGCACTGCGCCGATACCGGTGGTGACACCGCAGCCCAGCAGGCACACTTTATCCAGCGGCGCCTGCGGATTGACTTTCGCCAGCGAGATCTCGGCGCAAACCGTATATTCGCTGAAGGTGCTGGTGCCCATATAGTGATAAATCGGTTCGCCGTTATAGGAGAAACGGGTGGTGCCGTCCGGCATCAACCCTTTGCCCTGGGTGGCGCGCACCGCCTGACAGAGATTGGTTTTACCCGACTTACAGAACTTGCACTCGCCGCATTCGGCGGTATACAGCGGGATCACGTGGTCGCCCGGCTTAAGGCTGGTGACGCCCTCGCCCACTTCCACGACAATCCCGCCGCCTTCATGGCCCAGTACCGCCGGGAAAACACCCTCTGGATCGTCGCCGGAGAGGGTAAAGGCATCGGTGTGACACACGCCGGTGTGGGTGATTTTCACCAGAACTTCGCCTTTCTTCGGCGGCGCGACGTCAATCTCAACGATTTTTAACGGCTGGCCAGGACCAAAGGCAACTGCTGCGCGTGATTTCATAACTGTCTCTTCCTCGTCGTGATGTTATTTTAAATAGGATCGTAGCAAATGACCGACCTCTGCCATTCTCGCGGCCCGCTGGTCCGGGGTGGTCTCGCCGCTAACCAGCTCGTCCTGCAGGTGGATCTCCACCATTTCGCCCATCAGGCCATTTGCCG
This sequence comes from Klebsiella sp. HMSC25G12, assembly GCF_001807705.1. Taxonomy (NCBI): domain Bacteria; kingdom Pseudomonadati; phylum Pseudomonadota; class Gammaproteobacteria; order Enterobacterales; family Enterobacteriaceae; genus Klebsiella; species Klebsiella sp. HMSC25G12. The sequence goes on from NZ_KV789880.1 coordinate 226,356, forward strand.
CACCGCGAATCGAGGCAATCTGCTGCAGGATTGTCATGCAGGGTTCGCCGGACTCCAGCGCGCGCTCGAGGGCCTCGACCTGGCCGCGGATGCGGCGTACGCGACTGAGCGCCCGTTTTTTATCTTCAGGTGAATGTGGCACGATTACGCCTCCGTATCATATAGGGGGGTATACTATATTTTATTACCCATAAAGGCAAAAAAAACCCCGTCGCGGGACGGGGTCAGGCAAAAAGGGTAACGATCATTTAGCGCTTACGAGGCATCATCCGCAGCAGGGTATTATCTTTCCACCAGTAATGATGGACCAGCGCGGCAAGGGCATGCAGGCCAATGACGAAGTACCCGGCGTTGGCTAACCATTCATGGATCGCCTTCAGGGTATCCACCCGCTCAAAATCGCTCTGTGGGGCATACGGCATGGTCAGGCCAAAGGCGTACCAGGGATTTCCGCGCCAGTACATCATCACCATCCCGATCAGCGGCAAGGCAATAAATAGCAGATAGATAACCAGATGGCCGAGATGAGCAAAACCGGTCATCATCGGCGACGGTTTCGGCACGATCGGCGGCGCTGGCGACTTCAGCCGCACCAGCAAACGCGCCACCATCAGCGCGCAGATGGTGATCCCGCAGGAGACATGAATCATATTAATCAGCGGCCGGTCACTACGGGGAAAAAATCCACGTAGCTCCATTGCCGCATAAGCCACCACCACCAGCAAAAAGACCAACCAGTGAATACCGATCTGCAGGCCCGAATATTTATCGCGCATGGAATTTCCTTAATGGAAAGAGTGATATCGCCAACATAGCGGCCTTCTCTTAAATTTTCATTAACCTTTACGTTGAATTAACAATTGATTACCGCATTGCGCCGATCCGCTCCCGACCCGGGAAGGCGCAGCATGCCTCGACGTGCTGAAGCGAACAGGCAACCGGCAGTCGGTACGCTATTACAAAATTAAACAGTTTTGTCACCTTCCCCTGTCCTGTCCTTCTCTATAGTAGAGAGCATCTGTCGAGCCACGTTGCGCATGGAGATGAGAATGAAGAAAATCGGCTTAACGCTATTGTTGCTGGCGTCGCTGGCTGTCCCGGCTTTCGCTGCGGACTGCCAGCCTAACGGCATTGGCGGATCATTTTGCATAAACGATGATGGCACCACCACCGACACGGTACCGAATGAAGTGAATGGTATGGATACTTACTCAAACAATGGCGGGTATACCAGCTCCCTGCCCGATCAGTCGGGGGCCGATGAAGCGCTGGAAGGCTCGACGATGTCGACGCAACAGGATACGGTCGCCAGCAGCGGCCAGGGCGATAGCGCACTGGCTGGCCGCGACTGGCATGCACCGTCCAATCTCAATGATGGCGCCGCCACCTCCAGCATGAGTCTGCTGGATAAACCCTGAGATCGGATGCTAAGCGAGGCTCCAGCCTGCGGCGCCGATAGCGACGGCGAACAGCAGGCAGGCCAGCGCCGTTTTGCGTAACAGCATGGTATAGAATGAAATCGCAACGCCAATAAAGACCACAATCAGAATCGGCCACATGCTTAATAGCAGCAGCAGAAAACCCTCAATATTGTTATGGATTACGCTCTCCACATCCGCATCCTTGCCTCATCGTCGATAAAGTAAGCAGAATTTAATATGTAACATGAATACATTCAAATAAAATATAAATGCAAATGATTATGCACAGCATTCTGCGGCGGACGGAGGCTCGCCTGTCTCGGCGTCCTGGGGGTGCCATCAGGAGCCGCCACGAAAAGAGACGTCAGGATGGTTCCAGGACCACTTAGTGGTACGCTCGTACTCTTGCTGGGATCGCGCTCCCCTTCAGACCTTCATTCGCCGCTGATATCCGACACTACGCGCCGGCGATGGCAGTCGCCTGGTTGCAGTTTATCCCCCTGAGCGGAACGCACATCCAGATACTGAAGCGGCTGACCGTGTTCGTTATCCAGCAGGACAGAATAGGTTTCCCCCTGATCAAACATATAACGCTCTCCCCATTGCCGCATCGCCACAACAATGGGAAACACAGATCTCCCCTTTTCAGTCAGGACGTATTCCTTGTAGGCGCTGCCATCCGATGCCGGTAAAATCGCGAAAATACCGATATCGACCAGGTGCTTCAGCCGCGAGGCAAGGATATTTTTGGCCAGCCCTAGATTCTTTTGAAACTCGCTGAATCGCCGCACATCGTCAAATGCCTCGCGAATAATCATCAGGCACCAGCGCTCACCAATTGATTCCAGCGTCCTTGCCACCGGACATTCACTGGTTCTGAGTGATTCCTGTTTCGCCATCTGCGTGCTCTCCGTCAATCAGTCTGCTGTTGCCAGCTTAATCTCCCCTCGTAGCAGTTGCAAAAGAAAACCATTATGGCTAATTTTATAGGCATACTAGTTTTAAAAAGCAACCAGATCGCAGGCCTCTTATGAAATGCAAGGCAAGTTTGTGTACCGAGCACGAGATCCCGACAGCCTCCGCCCCTGTCACGATGCTGACCGCGGGGATAACGACGCTGTTTTCATTGACCTGCGCGCTGGCGGTAGCCAACGTTTATTCAGCTCAGCCTTTACTCGACTCGATGGCGGTCAGCCTGAAAGTGTCGCCCGGTATGATTGGCAGCGTCGTCACGGCAACGCAGGCGGGCTATGCCATTGGTTTGCTGTTCCTGGTTCCGCTCGGGGACGGGTTGAACCGTAAATACGTGGTGTTGACTCAGCTGTTGCTGTCAGTGGCGGCGTTAGTCGTGGCAGGGTTATCCCCTAATATCGCGATCCTGCTGGGGGCCATGCTGATCGTCGGGCTGATGGCCGTGGTGGTGCAGTTGATGGTGGCGTGGGTGGCGATACTGGCGACGCCGCAGAAACGAGGCCAGGCGGTAGGTACCCTGACCAGCGGCATTGTTTCAGGCATTCTTTTATCTCGTTTTATATCAGGGGCGATCGCTGATATCGCCGGCTGGCGAGCCGTTTATCTCACGGCTGCCTGTCTGATGTTGTTGATTGCCGGCGTCGTCTGGAAAGTCATGCCTTCGCCCCCGCCGCAGCCGCAAAAGCCCACTTATCTATCCTTACTGAAGTCAGTTTTTCAGCTGTACCTCACTGAACCGCAACTGAGAAAGCGCGGGATCCTGGCGCTACTGATCTTCGCCGCTTTCAGCATGCTGTGGACGACCATGGTCATGCCGCTCACCGCTCTTTCCCTGTCGCACACCCAGACAGGGATGTTTGGCTTAGCCGGCATCGCTGGCGTGCTGGCCGCCTCAAGGGCGGGCAGATGGGCTGACCAGGGATGGGCGCAGCGCACGACCGGCCTGGCGCTGGCGCTGCTGGCGCTCTCCTGGCTACCTATCGCCTTTGCCGAAACTTCTCTGCTCTGGCTGATAGCGGGCGTTATCGCACTGGACTTTGCGGTGCAGGCCGTTCATGTCACCAACCAGAGTCTGATTATTGCCGCCAGGCCTGCAGCGGCAAGCCGCCTGGTTGGGGCTTACATGTGTTTTTATTCGCTGGGCAGCGCGGCAGGCGCTATCGTCGCCACCCAGCTCTATTCTCACTGGGGATGGCAGGCGGTCTGCCTTGCCGGCGCCGCGGTCAGCGCCTGTGCTTTTCTGGTCTGGTCAGGATCGCGTCAATCATGAACGTCGTGCTCGCTGTAAAATGGCGCAGCGAAAAAGAGCGGAAAAGTGACCAGAGAAGCCCCAGCTGTTTGTATCGAATGGATTTTTTCAATGCTTTTAAACAGTTATGTACATGTTGTATAATGACGTGCACTTTAACTAAAAAAAGAGTGCGACCATGATTGATTCTTCATTGCCATTAACCGACATTCACCGCCACCTTGACGGTAACATCCGGGCCCAAACCATCCTCGATCTTGGCCGCGAGTTTAATATCGCCCTTCCCGCTTCCACCCTCGACACGCTGCGTCCCCACGTCCAGGTCACCAGCCTTGAGCCCGATCTGGTCAGTTTTCTCGCCAAGCTCGACTGGGGGGTAAAAGTCCTTGCCTCACTGGAAGCCTGCCGTCGCGTGGCATACGAGAACGTCGAAGACGCCGCGCGCAATGGCCTGCACTACGTTGAGCTGCGCTTCTCTCCCCGCTATATGGCGATGACCCACCAGCTTCCTGTCGACGGCGTAGTAGAGGCGGTGATCGCGGGCGTACGTGAAGGCAGCCGCGATTTTCAGGTCGACGCCCGCCTGATCGGCATTCTGAGCCGCACCTTCGGTGAAGCGGCCTGTCAGGAAGAGCTGGCGGCGCTGCTCGCCCACCGCGAGGGCATCACCGCGCTGGATCTGGCCGGTGATGAGCTGGGCTTCCCGGGCGCGCTGTTCCTCAACCATTTTAATCAGGCCCGCGACGCTGGCTGGCATATTACCGTCCACGCTGGCGAAGCGGCCGGACCGGAAAGTATCTGGCAGGCCATCCGCGAGCTGGGCGCGGAGCGCATCGGTCATGGGGTCAAAGCGGTAGAGGATCCGGCCCTGATGGACTACCTGGCCGAACATCAGATCGGCATTGAATCGTGCCTGACCTCGAATGTGCAAACCAGCACCGTGGCTTCGCTGGCCCAGCATCCGCTGAAGCAGTTCCTTGAGCACGGCGTGCTGGCGAGCCTCAACACTGACGATCCGGCGGTGCAGGGCGTCGATATCATTCATGAGTACACCGTGGCGGCGCCGGCGGCGGGCCTGAGCCGGGAGCAGATCCGTCAGGCGCAGATCAACGGTCTGACCCAGGCGTTTCTGAGCGAACAGGAAAAAGCCGCTCTCATTCAGCGGGTGGCGAAAGGTTGATCACCGGCCCGGCGGCAGCGCTGCCGGGCTCCCCCTCACACCAGGCTGAGCGTGGCGCGATGTCTGGCCGACTCGAGACCCAGCTCAATCAACGTCATGATCTGAATCGCCTCGCTGGCCGGGACCGGGTTTTCTCCCTCCCCGTTAAGCGCGTCGCGAATGGCGGCATAGTAGGCGGGATAGTTGCCCGGCAGCGTCAGCCATGTCTCCTCGCTTCGTTCGTCGCCTTCGGCGCGGGTCAGAGTACCGTCGCGCATATCATACCCCCAGTCCTCCTGCGGCAGTCGTTCACCGTTTTTTAGCCGTTCCTCCTGAGGATCAAGGCCGAACTTAATATAGCTGGCCCGCGAGCCGTGGACGATAAAGCGCGCACTCTCCGCCGCAGCGAGCAATGTACCATGCAGCACCACCCGCCGCTGGGGATAGGCCAGCACGGCATGAAAATAGTCGGTGGATTGCGCGCCGGGGCGAAGTTGAGCGAGATCGACTGTGATACTCACCGGCAGGCCAAAGAGCACCACCGCTTGATCGAGCAGATGTGGCCCCAGATCGTACCAAATACCACTTCCGGGACCACCCTGCTCACGCCAGCGCTGACGCACCTGGGGGCGGAAGCGATCGAAATGCGACTCAAAGTAACACACTTCCCCCAGCTGACCTTCGTTAATTAACGCCCGGACGGTTAAGAAGTCACTGTCCCAGCGGCGGTTATGAAACACCGACAGCACCCGGCCGCAATGCTTCGCCAGACTCTCCAGCTCGCGTGCTTGTGACAGTGTCACGGTAAAGGGTTTATCCACCACCACATGTTTGCCCGCTTCCAGCGCCGCTTTCGCCAGCGGAAAGTGGGTATCGTTCGGGGTGGCGATGACCACCAGATCAATATCAGGATCGTTGAGCAAGTCCTTTGCCGCACTCACCACCCTGACCCCCGGCCAGTCGGCATGGACTTTGCCGGCCTCGCTGCTGGAGACCCTCGTCAGCGCCATGCCCGGCGTGCCGCCGATCAGCGGCGCGTGAAACGTTTTGCTGGCGTAACCGTAGCCTATCAGCCCTACCCGGATCGCGTCACTCATGTTACCGCCTCACTTATTCAGCTAATGTCAATATCGCGTAGATGAGAATAATCTTACAAACAATGAGCAAAATTTATCATTTGATTCACAGCTTTTTTCCCGCATGCGTGCAAAATCAGACAGATACCCCTTGTGATCTGCTGACCATGGAGTAACATTTCCCACTGTGTTCAAAGGATACTGAAGTATTATGACGACTGTTTTTACCCGTATTGTAGAACTTATTGGCTGGATTGTTTTTGGGATTTCCGCACTGCTTTTGGTTATCGCCCACCATATTGATAACTACCAGTCGCCACCGCCAGCGGATGTGGTGCAGACAAAGTAGCGCCGCCGTGAAACAGTGACCCGCCTCGCAACTGTGCAACCGGTTTCAGAAACCGGTTGCACAGCTATCCTTGCTTTGATTACACTCCCCCTATCATCAGACTGGGAGCTTTTTCATGGCCGCTTTTCCGCACAATTTTTTATGGGGTGCCGCTACCGCAGCGTATCAGGTTGAAGGTGGGCACGACGCAGACGGTAAAGGACCGTCAATCTGGGACATCTACTCTCACCTGCCGGGTACCACCTTTGAAGGCACCACCGGCGATGTCGCAGTCGACCACTATCACCGTTTTCGCGAAGACGTTGCGTTAATGGCCGAAATGGGCCTGCAAAGTTATCGATTCTCCATCTCCTGGCCCCGGCTGCTGCCCGCCGGGCGCGGCGAAGTGAATGAAGCCGGCGTACAGTTTTACAGCGATCTGATCGACGAACTGCTGGCGCACAATATTGAGCCGATGATCACCCTCTATCACTGGGACCTGCCGCAGGCCCTGCAGGATGAGGGTGGCTGGGAAGCACGCACTACCGCCGAGGCCTTCGCCGAGTACGCCCGCCTGTGCTATGCGCGCTTTGGTTCACGGGTGAAGCTGTGGGCGACCTTTAACGAAACCATCGTGTTCATTGGCCACGGCTACATTAACGGTCTGCATCCCCCGGCGGTGCGCGATCCGGCGCGTGCCATTCAGGCCTGTCATCACGTGTTTATCGCCCATGCGCTGGCGGTCAAGGCATTCCGCGAGATGAACGTGGCGGGCGAGATTGGCTTCGTCAATGTGCTACAGCCGCATACTCCGCTCACCGACAGTGAGGCGGACAAAAAAGCCACCGAACTGGCTGACGCCATCCACACCCACTGGCTTTACGACCCGGTACTAAAAGGCACCTATCCTGCCGCCCTGCTGGCGCAGACCCAGGCGCTGTGGGGGGTACCACGCTTTGCCCCGGACGATGACACACTACTGCGCGAGAATCGCTGTGACTTTATCGGGCTGAATTACTATCGCCGGGAAACGGTGTCCGCCCAGCCGCCCAACATCCCCACCGGTGGCGAACCTGGCGTGGAGGGGTTGTTCTATTTCGTGCGTAATCCGCAGAGCACCTATACCGAATGGGGATGGGAAATCTGGCCGCAGGGGCTGACGGACGGCATTATGATGATCAAGGAACGCTATGGCGATATCCCGATCTATATCACCGAAAATGGCCTGGGAGCGAAAGACCCGATAATTGCCGGAGAAGTGGTCGACGATCCGCGAATCGACTACCTGAGCAGCCATATTGGCGCCCTGGAAAAGGCACTGGCGCTGGGGGCGGATGTGCGCGGCTATTATCCCTGGTCGTTTATCGATCTGCTGAGCTGGCTCAACGGATATCAAAAGCAGTACGGCTTTGTCTATGTCGATCACCAGCAAAATCTGGCACGCAAACGAAAGAAGAGTTTTTATTGGTACAAATCTGTTATTGCCAGTCACGGCGAACAGCGTTAATCTTCTCTTGCGGGCGCCATTCGGCGCCCGGTCTGGTTTTAGAATATTCTTAAACTTCTCCCTGCTCTTCAAGGTCGGCTCTCGCCCCTTGTCATGGGTTTATATAACCTGAATCATTCCACCCGGCCCCATTCAGAAGGCGCCGTTGGTTGAGAGTAGGTTTAGTGAATGCTGATAATATTCAACATAATTATTCCGATTATAAAATGGATACGAAAATGACCGTTCTGGACTATTTATTAAAATTCCGCAAAATCAGTTCGCTCGAAAGTCTTGAAAAACTATTTGATCACCTTAACTACTCCCTGACCGACACCGAAGAGATCGTGAATATGTATCGTGCGGCCGACCACCGCCGGGCAGAGCTGGTCTCCGGTGGTAAATTGTTCGATGTGGGCCAGGTGCCTAAATCCGTTTGGCGATTCGTGCAGTAAGGCTGTCATCCTTCACGCCAGTTGCTTATACTTCCCGGCCTGATTTTCATTACTGGCGTTGAATAGGGGAGTAACATGACGTCTCAATCTGCAGAACGCATTGGCGGATGGCTGCTGGCACCGCTGGCCTGGTTGCTGGTGGCGCTGCTGAGCGCCTCCTTATCGCTGCTGTTTTTTGCTAATGCTCTCATGTCGACGCAGACGTATGCCCTGCTCCGCGCCATGAGCACCGGACATCTGGCGCTGTGGCTCGCTTCGCTGCTGTTTGCCGTCGCCATGTGGTATTACACGCTCTGGCTGACCATCGCGTTCTTTAAGCGGCGCTCGCTGGTCCCTAAGCACTATATTATCTGGCTGCTCATCACCCTGCTGCTGGCGATAAAGGCATTTGCCTTCTCTCCCGTCTCGGATGTTCTTGCTTTGCGCCAGCTGCTGTTTCCACTCCTGGCTGCCGCGCTCCTGGCGCCCTATTTTCGCCGTTCCCAGCGGGTAAAACGGACCTTTGTTCATCCGTAATAACCCCACACTTAACCTGTTGTCGCCGGTATCGTTTTATTCGATAATAAGCGGCTTTTTTTCGTTTCAGGTCGCATGATGGCTGATTATTTACTGCTCTTTATTGGTACAGTCCTGGTCAATAACTTCGTTCTGGTGAAGTTTCTTGGTCTGTGCCCGTTTATGGGGGTTTCCAAAAAGCTGGAAACCGCAATGGGGATGGGGCTTGCCACCACCTTCGTGATGACGCTGGCCTCTATTTGCGCCTGGCTGATTGATACCTGGATCCTGATCCCCTTAAATCTGGTCTATTTACGCACGCTGGCCTTTATTCTGGTCATCGCCGTGGTGGTTCAGTTCACTGAAATGGTCGTGCGTAAAACCAGCCCGGCGCTCTATCGCCTGCTGGGTATCTTTCTGCCGCTGATCACCACCAACTGTGCCGTACTCGGGGTGGCGCTGCTGAATATTAATCTGGGGCACAATTTCCTGCAGTCCGCGCTGTACGGCTTTGCCGCCGCCGTCGGTTTCTCGCTGGTGATGGTGCTGTTCGCGGCGATCCGCGAACGCCTGGTGGTGGCCGATGTGCCCGCGCCGTTTCGCGGTAATGCCATCGCATTGATTACCGCCGGTTTAATGTCTCTGGCCTTTATGGGCTTTAGTGGTTTGGTGAAGTTGTAATGAGCGCAGTCTGGATAGCCGTGATCGCCATCAGCCTGTTAGGGCTGATTTTCGGCTTAATACTGGGGTATGCCTCCCGCCGTTTCGCGGTGCAGGACGACCCGGTGGTGGAAAAAATTGATGAACTGTTGCCGCAGAGCCAGTGCGGGCAGTGCGGCTACCCCGGCTGTCGTCCCTATGCGGAAGCTGTTGGTGCCCAGGGTGAAAAAATTAACCGCTGTGCGCCGGGTGGCGAAGCCGTAATGTTAAAAATCGCCGCCTTACTGAACGTCGACCCGCAGCCGGTCGATGGCGATGAACAGGAGGCGGAGCCAGTTCGTATGCTCGCGGTAATCGACGAGCCGAACTGCATTGGCTGCACCAAATGCATCCAGGCGTGTCCGGTAGATGCGATTGTCGGGGCAACCCGCGCCATGCATACCGTGATGAACGACCTGTGCACCGGTTGTAATCTGTGCGTTGCCCCCTGCCCGACCCAGTGCATTTCGCTCGTTCCGGTGGCGACCACCCCGGAAACCTGGAAATGGGATCTCCATGCGATCCCGGTGCGCAATATTCCTGTGGAACAACATGTTTAAGTTATTTTCCGCTTTCCGAAAAGATAAAGTCTGGGATTTTAACGGCGGTATTCATCCGCCCGAAATGAAAACCCAGTCTAACGGTACCCCACTGCGCCAGGTGTCCCTGCCGCAGCGCCTTATCATTCCGCTCAAGCAGCATATTGGCGCCGAAGGCGAACTGTGCGTCAAGGTGGGCGATCGGGTGCTGCGCGGCCAGCCGTTGACCCGCGGATGGGGAAGAATGCTGCCCGTACACGCCCCGACCTCCGGTACCGTTACCGCCATCGCCCCGCACACCACCGCTCATCCTTCGGGGCTGGCGGAGATGAGCGTGATCATTGACGCCGACGGCGAAGACCGCTGGATTGAGCGCGATGGCTGGAGTGATTATCAGGTCCGTACGCGCGAAGCGCTTATCGAACGCATTCATCAGTTTGGCGTCGCGGGCCTCGGCGGCGCCGGTTTCCCCACCGGCAGCAAACTGCGCGGCGGCGGCGATAAAATTAAGACGCTGATTATTAACGCCGCCGAATGCGAACCCTATATCACGGCGGACGACCGCCTGATGCAGGACTGCGCCGCGCAGATTGTCGACGGGATCCGCATCCTCGCGCATATTCTGCAGCCTGACGAAGTGCTGATCGGCATTGAAGACAATAAACCGCAGGCCATTTCGATGCTGCGGGCGGTGCTCTGCGACGCCCATGGCATCTCGCTGCGCGTGATCCCCACTAAATACCCCTCCGGTGGGGCCAAGCAGCTTACCCAAATTCTCACCGGCAAGCAGGTGCCTCATGGCGGTCGTTCGTCGGATATTGGCGTGCTGATGCAGAACGTGGGGACGGCCTATGCGATAAAACGCGCGGTGATTGACGGCGAGCCGTTAACGGAGCGCGTGGTCACCCTGACCGGCGAGGCGGTCTCGCGGCCGGGCAACGTCTGGGCGCGCCTTGGTACCCCGGTACGCCATCTGCTTAACGACGCCGGCTTCTGCGCCAGCGCCGAGCCAATGGTGATCATGGGCGGCCCGCTGATGGGCTTTACCCTGCCGGGGCTGGATGTCCCGGTGGTGAAGATCACCAACTGCCTGCTGGCGCCTTCCGCCAGCGAGATGGGCGAGCCGCAGGAAGAGAAAGGCTGCATTCGCTGCAGCGCCTGCGCCGACGCCTGTCCGGCCGATCTGCTGCCGCAGCAGCTGTACTGGTTCAGCAAAGGCCAGCAGCACGATAAAGCCACCGCGCACAATCTGGCGGACTGCATAGAATGCGGCGCCTGCGCGTGGGTTTGCCCTAGCAATATTCCGCTGGTGCAGTACTTCCGTCAGGAGAAAGCGGAGATCAGCGCGATTCGCCAGGAAGAGCAGCGCGCCGCAGAAGCTAAAGCGCGATTCGAAGCCCGACAGGCGCGCCTGGAGCGTGAAAAAGCCGCCCGCGCCGAACGGCATAAAAAAGCTGCCGTTCAGCCTGCCGCCAAAGATCAGGATGCGATTAACGCCGCCCTCGCCCGGGTACGCGACAAACAGCGTGATGCCGCGCAACCGATCGTGATTCAGTCCGGCGCCAAACCGGATAACAGCGAGGCGATTGCTGCCCGCGAAGCGCGGAAGGCCGAAGCCCGGGCACGCAAGGCACAGCTGCAAGCCGCGTCGGTGGAAACCCCGTCGACCGACGCAGCTGATCCACGCAAGGCGGCGGTGGAAGCCGCTATCGCCCGCGCCAAAGC
>NZ_KV789881.1:0-752 GCF_001807705.1 Klebsiella sp. HMSC25G12
ATCACCTGTACCGGCAGCTCCGATACCGGCGACAACGGCCACTACGCGCTGACCACCAAAACCCACAACATCAAGGCCGGGCCGATCGACGTCGAGGTGTACGCCAACTACGGCTTTGACTCGAAGGCGGTGGACAGCGACGCGCGCCTCGAAGCCTGGCAGGGCGGCCTGGTGCTGAGCCACACCAACGACAGCGGGGTGAACAAGGTGATCCTGCGCTACTCCGACAACTCGGATAACAGCGTCTACAACAAAACCGACGACCTGACCACGGTCTACGCCAGCTTCGAGGGCAGCCATAAGTTCACCCAGCAGGCGCAGATCGAATACCTGCTGGCCTTCCACGACTACGACAACGGCAAGGACAACACCGACAACCGTAAAAACTACGGCGCCATCGTGCGGCCGATGTACTTCTGGAACGACGTGCACTCCACCTGGCTGGAAGCGGGCTACCAGCGCGTGGATTACGACCAGGGCGGGGATAACCACGGCTGGAAGCTGACGCTGTCGCAGAACATCGCCATCGGCATGGGGCCGGAGTTCCGTCCGATGCTGCGCTTCTATGTGACCGGCGGCCAGGTGGACAACGAGCACACCGCGAAGGTTAACGGCACCCAGGACCAGCAGCTGGATTCACTGAACGTCGGTGGAATGTTTGAGGCGTGGTTCTGATGCGATAGCGTTGTCGAAGGAGCGTTCCCGGCTGGCGCTACGCTTAGCCGGGCTACGACTGAGGAGGCCTGCGGGAT
>NZ_KV789882.1:0-781 GCF_001807705.1 Klebsiella sp. HMSC25G12
CCAGCGGAGCAGAGCAGCAGGTCCCCGCAAAAGTCAAAACCGCGGCCCGGCAACTCAACGGGTGATGGTTTTAAACACCAAAAGCCAGAAAAAAGGGAAAAAATCATGAATATCAGCATCGTTAGTTCCGGCTCTTCCATTCTGCGTACCGATGGTTTTGTGCGCAACATCCACGCCGCTAACCCGTTCGATGTTGTCCGCGCCGATGTGGTGCTTGCGCGCATCGAGAAAGAGGCGGGGCGCTGCTGCGGGCTGCATTACGAGCTGTATCAGGCGCGCGTGCTGGGCGATGCGCTGGATTATCTGGATGCGCTGCCGCTGAAAGACCGCCCGACGTTCATGGGCGCGGCGGCAAAACGCGGGTATCTGCTTACGCTGGCGGAAGAAGAGCACGCGGAGGAAGCCCGTGATGTGCTGCTGAGTGAACTGGCGGCAAACGAGTAGACAAACACGGGTGGCGGCATGTTGCTGCCATCCCTTAACCCGAAGGAGAAAACCATGCACTTACACCTGACTGAATCCTCAGCCCATCCTGGAATGCAGGTCACCGCCGAAGCCGAGCGCGAGTACTGGATGAGTCGCCAGAGAGCGGCAGTGAAAGCGCCCGCTGAAATCGACGTTCACGCCTTCCATGACGCGCTGGGCCTGATGTACCCGCTCAACTGGTCAACGAGTGAGAGCGGTAGCTGGGAGACATTCATGCTGCAGGAGATGGTCTGCGGTGACGTGACAGAGATTTATGCCCGCTGCGGAGCCAGATATTTCCGGCTGCGGGATGTGT
>NZ_KV789883.1:0-1696 GCF_001807705.1 Klebsiella sp. HMSC25G12
TAGCGTACACGACGCGTGTGAATTGTGCTGAGGAAGTGCGGACAAATTCCTGGACCTTCAGGAGTTAATTTATGCATTCATACGAGGACCGGATTCGGGCCGTCGAACTCTATTACCGGTACGGAAAGAAAGCCTCCGTTGTCGTCATGGAGCTGGGATATCCTTCCACAAAACAGCTGGGCCGTTGGGTTCGGATTTATGAAGAGAAGGGCGATTTACCCAGGGAATTAAAACCAAGAGAACGCTATTCACGTACACAGAAAATTGCTGCTGTTGAGCATTATCTTACTCACGGTGGTTGCCTGTCGTACACTCGCCGAGCCATCGGCTACCCCAGTAACGAAATTCTAAAGCGCTGGATTGAAGAGTTTTACCCAAATGCGCGTCCCCTGGTCATTCGCTCAGGCACAAGCAAATGCTTCAGCCCGCAAGAGAGGTCTCAGGCCGTCCGGGAGCTCTGTAACCGACGTGGAACCGCGCGTAAAGTTGCACAAAGCATAGGCGTCAGCGTCCCGGTCCTGTACAAATGGAAGAAAGACCTTATCAGTGACGAGGCTTATCAATCCATGCGCAAACGAAAGGCAGCCCCTCAGGATAAAAATCAGGATGCTTTACTCGGTGAAATCCAGCGTCTCAGGAAGCAGGTTCATCAGCTGCAGCTCGAACGTGACATACTGACAAAGGCGAATGAACTGATAAAAAAAGATCTGGGCATCAGCTTTCTGAAACTGAAAAACAGGGAGAAAACCCTGATAGTTGATGCCCTTAAGAAAAAGTACCCCGTTGCTGAGTTGCTAAGCGTTCTGCAACTTGCCCGCAGCTGTTATTTTTACCACAAAGCCAGCAAACGTCTGTACGATAAGTATGCGGAAATACGCGTGATCATGGCCGATATCTTTGAGGAGAATTACCGCTGTTACGGCTACCGGCGCCTTCACGCGATGCTTCGCAGTAACAACAGAGTTATTTCTGAAAAGGTTGTCCGCAGACTGATGGCAGAAGAGCAGCTCGTTGTTAAGCGCACCAGGCGACGACGATATAACTCTTACTGTGGCGAAATCGGTCCGGCACCGGAAAATTTACTCGCCCGGGATTTTAGTTCCTGCAGGCCAAATGAGAAGTGGCTGACCGATATTACGGAGTTCCAGCTTCCGGCTGGAAAAGTCTATCTGTCGCCGGTTATCGACTGCTTTGATGGCCAGGTTGTAAGCTGGTCGATAGGAACACGCCCGGACGCGACGCTGGTGAATACGATGCTCGATGACGCACTCGATACGCTCAGCGAACATGATAAACCGGTGATACACAGCGATCGTGGTGGCCATTACCGGTGGCCGGGCTGGCTTGAGCGTATCAACACCTCCGGACTTATAAGGTCCATGTCGCGCAAAGGATGCTCGTCGGATAATGCTGCGTGTGAAGGCTTCTTCGGGCGTATCAAAAACGAAATGTTCTATGGCAGAGACTGGGCGGGTATCACGCTGGAAAAATTTATCTGCTTCCTGGACAGGTACATACGCTGGTATAATGAGAAACGTATCAAGCTATCATTAGGTGCAATGAGTCCTGTGAAGTACCGGCAGCATCTTGGGATCACAACATAACAGTCCAGGAAAACATCCGCAGCCCCTGAGACGACAATAACGCTTTGTGCTGACAATATGTGTCAAGGCTCAATTGAAATGTCCGTTATCCA
>NZ_KV789884.1:0-933 GCF_001807705.1 Klebsiella sp. HMSC25G12
AATACGGGCGGCGCGTAGCGCAGCCGGTATTATTCAGCGCCACAGGCGCTGCGGCCTTTCAGCGCAGTCGGGCAGGTTATCCCCTGCCCTTCCGGTTATTTACGCGGCCTCCTGTATTCCGCGCATAAAGTCCCGCATAGCCCTGAACCGGCGCAGATCTGCCAGTCGTTTTTCAAAGTCATTGAGGTAGAAAACCGGGGTATACCTGACCCGCCGGATCTGCATCGTGAGCGTGTTGCCCGTCACCACTTCCGCTGCTATCCCCAGCAGTGACAGCTGGATGAATGCCATATCTGCCGCCACCGGATCGATGTCAATGCAGCTGCCGAACATGTGCATTGAGGGGTTAATATCCGCTTCAAGCAGGCACTCTGCATAGGCGATCAGCATCCCTGCGGCCCCACACGCCGGATCGCTGACGGTGGCAATCCCTTCCCGGCGGATAGTGTCTCTGACGCCTGGCATCAGCATTCGCGCCATCAGACACTGCACGGAATACGGGGTAAAATACTGCCCGCGAAAGTTATCACCCAGCTCAAGCTCCATAAAAATCGCGCCGAGGAAATCATGAAATTTCGCCTCCAGCGCACACACCATCAGGCAGAACATTTCCTGCATGTTCGCGATGTCGGTGGCCTCGTACCGGGCGCAGATTTTCCGGCAGTGCTCCATGCTCTCCGGCGTTCGTATCCGGGCCATATCCAGCTCGCTGGCGGCAAGCGACAGAAAATCACTGAACACTTCCCAGCGCCCCAGATGGCGGCCCGTATCCTTAAATACGCGGATAAAACGGCCCCGGCTGTACTGCTCGCTCATCATACGATGAACCGTGGGCACCGTTTCCGCGATCTGCTGCCCTGCCTGAATGACAGGGCTGTTATCCGCAGTTTCTCTGGCCAGATTGAACACATCGGCAAAACTCAGCTGTGACAT
>NZ_KV789885.1:0-1813 GCF_001807705.1 Klebsiella sp. HMSC25G12
TCAGACATCAGACACTAGCCGTCAGGCCCGAAACCGCTTTGCGGGTTCGGCGGAGCCCGGCAGGTGCGCAGCAGCTGCCATGGCGGAGTGTGGCTCGACGACTGGACAGCGCAGCTGGCCAGGAGCCGAAGGGGTCCAGTGTTGTTATGCCTTTCTTATCGTTCCAGGCGTTCGACGGTGGCCAGCAATTGCGGATAGGTCGCTGACTGACACTTTTCATACAGTGATTTAGCTGCGGGTATCCCTTCCAGATAATCATCCGAGTCCCGAATTTCCTGAGCCAGATATTCAATAAAGGCGGGTTCCACAACGGAGCCATTCAGAACATTAAGCAGAACCTGTGTTTCGTCGTCATCGAGAGGAAGGGCACAGGCGCGAACCAGATGCGCATAGCGATCAAAGATATTATTCAGCCGTTCAGTCACCCCTTCCCTGTGGGAGTTCAGATGCGCTCGCAGCTTAGGCGAAGGCGTGAAAGAGGGGTTGCGGGAGATCTCTTTTTTCACTGGTCAACCTCAGAATACTGGCCCGACATCATTAAGAATTTGCGCCGCTCCCTCACGAACTGTCGGTACCATTTACGGGCAACACTGGCAAGATCGTCCTCAGAAGCGTCACAGTAAAGCGTACTCCCCATAAACCCTCCCCCACGGCAAATCTGAGCACCTGTGCTACCTGGGCGTCCCGGGGACTCCAGGTGAACATAGCCACCACTGTCGGGTGCGTAAAAACTGAAAATTTCGCCGGTTTTACGGGATTTTATCGTGAAGTTCATGCTGGCTCTCCTTTGGCTCACCCGCGACTGCGCTTCGCCTCACTGAGTTAAGTGGAACAATTGCTGTTCATTACACAGACAACTGTATGACAGAAGTCATACACAATCAAGCAAGAAGAACAAAATTTAAGCGCAGTAAATATTAATGCTAATGTACGCATCCATTAGCATTAACAACTGGTGCATAAAATGGCTCAGGAATCACAGACTGAACAGTCTCGCGCTTACTTTTACCGCAACTTTACGTACACAATCGAACATCTGACCCGGGATTATCAGGCTGAACTGCAGCGTTATTCTGATGATTCGTGGGAACTGCCTCAGCGAGCCGCACGCATCAGCGCAGCAGTTAAGCGCTATAAAACGTACCGGATGCTGAGTTTTATTTTTGAGATAGCTGACAGCATCGATCTGGACTTAACCCCGCTTATTGTAAAGCGCCTTTGTATGCGCCTTTTCGGCCGCTCGGGTAGCCAGGACATAATTGTTGCCACTTTTGGGCAGAAGGGTCGCCAGCACCGCAGCCGCGATAATACGCCTGCCATCCTGGATGAAATAGCTTCCCGCTACCGTCTTGCCGCATACTCCTGTCAGGCCTCCACCCTGAGTGATATTGCAAGTGTGAAAAAGCACTATCAGACAGGCATCCGTGCAGCACGGAACAGGGAAAAATAACCTTCCCGGTAATAGCTAATGGATGCGTACATTAGCCTTAACATGAATAGATAGAGGAAAAAGGGGCTACCGGCGAACGGTAACCCCTTCATAAAGGCGCTTCAGGCATGTCAGACCAACGCAGCCCTGAAAAGGCGGGGTTTCCCCCGCCTCCAGGTTGCTACTTACCGTTGGATTCGTAAGCCAGGCTTGCCGCGACCTCCCTGTTCCCGTCCTTCAGCCGGACTTCGCATAAGCGGTTCCGGGTCAGGCATGTGAATATCAAGAGCGTTAAACACACGATTAATACGCACCAGACCAGGGTGTTTCGCGGTAGTTTCATGGTGTACTCCTCCTGTGTAAGTTCACACAGATATTGCAATT
>NZ_KV789886.1:0-4334 GCF_001807705.1 Klebsiella sp. HMSC25G12
CACACCCCACGCAAAATTAAAATTTTGCAGATTTATTATTTAAACCATAGAGTTATGGTGACTTAAATTACACTATCTTTCATTATGTAATATAAATATGAATCGCAGATGAATCGCTAACGATTCACTTATAAATCGTTGGTGAATCAGTAACGAATCAACCCTTATGAAATCTAGTTTTATTGGCGAATTGACTCTAGATTCAATTCGTGGTGTGATTCGCCATATGAATCGAGTTTAAAGGCGGTGAATCTAGATTCGAATCGCGAATTGAATCGTTGGTGAATCGTCTAACTTGGTTGGCTGTAAATAGTATCGAGATTTCTTTTTATATTAAGGGATGGATATGGCAAAGATACAGGCATATGTTAGCGATGAAGTTGCTGAAAAAATTAATGCCATTGTGGAAAAACGGAAAGCTGATGGTGCCAAGGAGAAAGATGTTAGTTTTTCCAGTGTGTCTACGATGCTTGTCGAGTTAGGCTTGAGGGTTTATGAAGCGCAAATGGAAAGGAAAGAAAGCGGCTTTAATCAGATGGCTTTCAATAAGCTTTTGCTTGAAACAGTTTTGAAGACACAATTTGCAACCAACAAAATTTTGGGAATTTCTTGTTTGAGTCCACATATCTCTGGTAACCAAAAATTTGAGTGGCGATTTATGATTGATAACATTCTGGAAGACACTAAAGAGGTGGTCGATACATTCTTTCCAGAATCAGAAGATGGTGACGAAGAGTAAACTACACAGCATTCAGTTATATAGATTATTAAACTAAAATATAAAAAATAAAAGCGGAATGATCTGCGTATTTTTAGTGACAGGGAAGTGGGTTACATTTATCATAGTTTGAGAGGCTCAGGTCTCACAAAATTTGAGAATCGCTGATGTGAAGGGTTGGCCCCCTTCGCATCAGCTGCCCATAGAATCCTGTTGAGGAGGCTCCTATGTGTTCGATGGATCGTATTGAAAACACCAACTGTAGTCAATTGGATTTCTTTCGTGAAATGCAATTAACTGTCAACCTTTCTAGCCATCCTGCTTGTATAAGGCTCCGTGATGGATCCTTTTCCCATTTCAATCATTCTTTCGCTACAACTTTTCTGCACAATATTAACGTTAACATATGGTTTAACCGTCTGGAAATCTCCTCTTCTTTACGTCTGTCAGCTCTTGACGCCGAAGTTTACTCAGGCGATCGAAAAATGCTTGTTGAGGAAAATTTGCCCATTAATGGGAACCGATGGGATTTTATAATAGAACGGATGTCATTTGATGGAACGGAGTTCACTCTGTGGAAGTTCTGTCATCTTCAACGAGGCGGTTTTTTACTGTCTCCTGTTCGTTCTGGTTTTATAAAAAAACTCAACGAATTTAAAAATGCACTCGGTTTTTTAACTGATGTTCAGATTGAGACTCTGGCTCTATATTCTTTTGGTGCCTCCCACAATCAGATTTCAGAGGTTTTAAATATAGCGATTGGAACATCTAAGAACAGAGTTAATCGTATTCTTGCAGCTTTACCAATCCGCACGAGAGAAGAGGTTTTTTATTTTTTATTCGCCAGTGGAATGGCCTTTTCATTCTGTAAGGTTGTTACAGAATTAATTGGAAGTCGCGTTAATAAATTGTTAAATAAATAGTGACCTTTTGTCTATTGTGTTAAGGGGTTTTATTTGTGAGACTACTCCTATTGAAAAGTAGAGTGGAGGTGCAAGTGAGGCGAATGACTACTCGTCCGGCATTAGGTCCATGCGTAAGTTTTAAACTTGATGAAGATACGCATCTGAAATTGGTAAACGCCAAAGAGAGAAGCGGACGTAGTAAGGCTGGGGAGGTTGTGCTTAGGGTTAAGGATCACCTTTTACGCTATCCAGATTTTTATCCAACTGTAACCTATAAGAGTGTGAGTTTTGGTCCTGTTGTTATGGCCCGCTTTGATGAGGATACAAACAAAAAACTGATTGCAGCTAAAAATAAAAGTAACAGAAGCAAGTCGCATGAAGTTTATCTTCGTCTCAAAGCGCATCTGTTCGAATTTCCTGATTTTTATAGCTCTGAAGTCGAAGTGATAAGGAGGTCTGAATCTGAAACATAAGTAGTCCCGAAGGTATCACCATTTAAACATTATCTATTTAAAAGGAAATAAATATGAATGCTGTATTAAGCGTTCAGGGCTCAGCTGTCCCTGAAGAAGCCAAACCGTCTTTTCTGTCCCGCGTTTTCAATAAAAAGAAAGCCCTGAAAGTTGCTAAAGTTGCGCTGCCGGTTGCTGCTGTGGCGGCGTTCTTCCCGGATGCTGCGATGGCCACCACCACGGCAACCGACCTGATGAAGTCCGGGGATGCGACCGTTAAAGGCACGTTTGGTAAGCAATCCAGCGTCGTCAAATGGGTGGTTCTGGCAGAAGTCGTCGCCGGCGGCATCATGTACATGATGACCAAAAACGTGAAGTTCCTGTTTGGCTTCGCGATTATTTCCACCTTTATCACCATCGGTATGTCGGTCGCCGGTTACTGACAGGAAGCACGTGATGACGGGAGACGAATTAAAGCGATACCGTTTCCCGGAAACACTGACTAACCAGTCCCGCTGGTTTGGCTTATATCTCGATGAGCTTATCCCGGCCGTGATTTGTCTCGGCTGGGGTTTCTGGACCAGCAAGTTCATTTTTGGTATGGCTGCAGCGGCACTGGTTTTCTGGGGTATCAAGAAACTGAAAAAAGGGCGGGGCAGTTCCTGGCTACGCGACCTGATTTACTGGTATCTGCCAACCTCCCTTCTTAAAGGTTTCTTTCATGATGTTCCGGACTCCTGTTTCCGGCAGTGGATTAAATAAATCAACGGGGAAATAACATATGGAACATGGTGCCAGACAAAATACCACCCGCGTTATCGCTGTGGGATTTATCAGTCTGGGGACACTCCTGACCCTCAGTCTTGCGACCAATATTATCCAGGGCATAAATAATTACCGTCTTCAGACAGAACAGAAAGTCGCTGTGACACCGATGTTATTCAGTGCTCCCTTTGCGGTGTCTCAGAACCAGGCTGACGCCTCTTATATTGAGCAGCTGGGCCTGTCCTTTATTGCCCTGCGTCTGAATGTCACGCCGGAAACGGTTGATGCCCAGCATCAGCAGCTACTCCGGTATGTATTACCCGCCTCGCAGAACAGCCTCAAGGTCCAGCTGGCTGAAGATGCGAAACGCATTAAAGACAATAACGTTAATGCCACCTTTTATATGACGTCGATCCGTGCCTGGCCGGCAGAGAACCGCGTGGATATCCGGGGTGAGCTGAAAACGTGGATTGGGGATTCCAAACCCTACAGTGAAATTAAAAGCTATGTCATTCAGTTCAGTCGTGTCGATGGTGTCAGCTGGCTGGCGCGTTTTGGAGAAATAAATAATGAAAAAAATTAACCCGTTATTTATTTCATGCTGTCTGCTGTTGGTCGCCCCCGCGATGTCAGCGACCCTCAGCGGTACGCTGGCGCCGACAGTGGTCCCCCTGACCAATGGCGGTCAGGCAAATATTGCCGTGAGTAACACCGACCCGAATCTGTTCACTGTACCAGGCGATCGCATCACGGCGATAAACAGCCTGGACGGTGGCCTGACAAACCAGGAGCAGACCGACAGCGGCGGCGCCATTCTGGCGACCGTCAGTAAAAAACCGTTCACCTTCATTGTGGAAACCGAACGCGGGCTGAACTTCTCCATTCGTGCCGTGCCCCGTGCGGGCTCAGGCCGGACAATTCAGCTGGTCAGCGAGCTGGCGGGGACTCCCGGTCCGGCAAAAGCCTGGGAAGAGTCGAACCCCTATGAATCGTTACTGGTTTCGCTGAATCGCGCCGTGCGCCAGGGCAGCGTACCCGATGAGTATCAGTCTGTCCCCGTCACCTCTGAAGTGCTGCAGGTGCCGGCTGGTCTGCGCGCCACTGCCGACCGGGTCTGGGTCGGCCACCACCTGAAAGTCGTCCGTTTCAGTCTGGATAACGTCTCCCTGTCGCCCCGTATGGTGCGTGAAAGCGATTTCTGGCAGCCAGGAACACGTGCCGTCATGTTCAGTACCCCGGCGGGCCTGCTGACTGCCGGTGGTCGCATGCAGATCTGGGTCACGACGTCAGATGAAGGAGTGAAGCGCTGATGGCCAACTTCAACACGCTGATCAAACGTAAGCAATATATCTGGCTGGGACTCATTCTGGCGGGCGGCGCGGCAGCCGTTGGGGGCGGGCTGTATCTTTCTGATCTGAACATGAGCTCTGATGAGGAAGCCCCGGCTCAGGGCGAACCCGCGCCGGACATGACCGGGGTGGTCGACAGCAGCTT